>JAEUMI010000025.1 GCA_016792825.1 Hyphomicrobiales bacterium | reverse complement strand
GTCAGAATGCCGTTGCCGATGCAAAGGCCTTTCAGCGTGAGATCCATGAGCCCGCGGGCACTTTCACCGGAGACGATTTCATAATGGGTGGTTTCACCGCGCAACACACAGCCCAGCGCAACATAGCCATCGTAACGCCTGGACATCTCCGTCATGGCGATGGCTCCCGGCACTTCCAGGGCGCCTGGCACTGCGAGGCGATCCCATGCGGCACCACTGCGCTCAAGGGCGGCGATAGCTCCCTTGGCGAGTTCATCGCACATGTCCGCATAAAAGCGCGCTTCAACAATGAGAAGCCTTGCCTTGATATTTGCGGATACTGTTTTTTTCCTGTCGACCTTCATGATTTCCCGAACTCTGCAAGACGCGCCACATAGCGCGCCAGCATGTCTATTTCAATGTTCACGGCGTCGCCCACGCGCGCATGGCCCCATGTGGTAACTGCTTGGGTGTGGGGAATCATGTTCACGCCGAAGACATTGCCATCGACTTCATTCACGGTGAGCGACGTTCCATCGAGCGTGACCGAGCCCTTTTGCGCAATAAAGCGGGCAATGTCGTCCGGCGCCTTGAAACGAAAGCGCTTGGAGTCGCCTTCTGGCTCTATGGAGATAATTTCTCCAAGCCCATCAACATGGCCTGAGACGATGTGGCCGCCGAGCTCATCGCCCATTTTCAAGGAACGTTCGAGATTGATGCGGGTGCCGGTTTTCCAGTTGCGCAAAGTGGTTTTGGAAAGCGTTTCAGCGGACGCTTCGATCACAAAAGTGCCGCGCCCATCCGGCAGCCGGCCCATTTCAATTGCGGTGAGGCAACAGCCCGAACAGGAAATCGAGGCCCCTACTGCAATACTTTCAGGCGCATAAGACGTGGCGATGGTGAAACGGGTATCGCCGCGCTTTTCAACGCGCACAACCTCGCCAATATCAGTGACTATTCCGGTGAACATGGGGCCGTTCATAGACGGTCAAAGTATCGCTTCCAAGCACTTCCTTTGCAGTGACGCGAAACTGGTTAGCGAGGCTTTGGAGAGGCATTTCCGCAATAGCATCAATCCCTTGCGGGCCGATGACAACCGGGTTCTGGAAGAGCTGCACTTCATCCACCAAGTCGGCTTCGAGCAGGCTTTGCGCAATGTGGGAGCCACCTTCGACGAGAAGGCGATTGATGCCCCTGAGGCCAAGCTGCTGCAGGGCATCGGCGAAATCCACCCAGCCGTTGGGCGTTTGCCGGCAATCGATAACGGTAATCCCGGAGCTGACCCCGCCTTTGCGGGTGGAGAGAATCCAGACCGGCACCTGTTCGGCAGTTTTCACGAGTTTTGCCTTGGACGGAATGGAGAGGCGCGTGTCAGCCACAATACGTATAGGCGAACGGGCTTCCATTCCAGGCAGGCGGCAGGTGAGCTCTGGGTCATCAATCAGGACGGTGCTGAGGCCCACAAGGATGGCATCGCTCTGGGCCCGCATGAGATGCACCCGGGCCTTGACCTCAGGCCCGGTTATGGCGGTGCGCTGGCGGGGCCCGGTGGCAATCTTGCCATCGGCGGAAACCCCAATCTTTAGCGTAACATAGGGGCGTTTCCTGGCAATTCGCGTGAGGAAGCCGGCCAGGTCATGGCTTGCTTCTTCTGCGCCTGAGCCTACGTCCACGGCGACACCAGCGGCGCGCAGAATGGCGTGGCCCTGGCCTGAAGTGCGGGGGTCGGGGTCTTCGATGGCTGCCACGACCCGGGCGATGCCCGCCCTGGCCAGGGCTTCGGCGCAGGGGCCGGTGCGGCCAAGGTGGGCGCAGGGTTCAAGGGTGACATAGGCCGTGGCCCCGCTTGCCTGCTCTCCAGCCATTTCAAGGGCCTCAGTTTCGGCGTGCGGCCTGCCCCCGGGTTGGGTCCATCCCACTCCTAAAACCCTGCCATCCCTGACGACAACGCAGCCTACGGGCGGATTTTCTAGAGTGGTGCCGAGGGCGCGGCGGCCCAGGCGCAGGGCATAGCCCATCCAGCGCAGGTCGGCGTTCAAGAGGCCTCGCTTTCGCCCTCGTCGCTTGCGAGTTCGCCGATCAGTTCTTCAAAGTCCTTGGCTTCGCGGAAATTCTTGTAAACCGAAGCGAAGCGCACATAGGCCACGTCATCCAGCGCCTTGAGGGCCTCCATGATGAGCTTGCCCACGGTTTCCGACTTGATCTCGCTTTCGCCAAGGCTTTCCAGCCTGCGGACAATGCCGGACACCATGCGTTCAATCCGCTCGGGTTCCACCGGGCGCTTTCGCAGCGCTATCTGGACCGAGCGCATGAGCTTGTCGCGGTCAAAGGGAACACGCCTGCCGGTTTTCTTGATCACCATGAGCTCGCGCAGCTGGACACGTTCAAAAGTGGTAAAGCGTCCGGCGCAATCCGGACAATAACGCCGGCGGCGGATCGCGGCGCCATCTTCGGTGGAGCGCGAATCCTTCACCTGGGTTTCTTCGTTACTGCAGAATGGGCAGCGCATGGCTTCCTTTGCTTAG
>JAEUMI010000012.1 GCA_016792825.1 Hyphomicrobiales bacterium | reverse complement strand
TCCTGCATCTGCCGTCAGCGATAATCTCTGCATTGCCGGATACGGATTGGGTGAAACATTCACTCGAAGGTTTGGCGCCAGTTGTCGCCGGGCGCTTCTTTCTGCACGGCTCCCATGACCGTGAACGGCGGCGTCAGGGGGGCGCTTCACTTGAAATTGACGCAGGCACCGCATTTGGAACCGGCCACCACGGCACCACGGCGGGCTGCCTTCTTGCCCTCGACGCCATCCTGAAACGGCGGCGGCCGCAACGCATTCTGGATCTCGGCTGCGGCACCGGTGTACTGGCCATAGCTGCTGCCCACGCGGCGAAGCGCAAAACCCTCGCCACTGACATTGATCCCGAAGCGGTGCGCGTGACGAAGCTGAATGCGGCATTGAATGGCGTGACGCCGCTCCTTAATGCAGTTGCGGCCCCGGGTCTCAAGGACACCCGCATCGCCCATGGCGCACCCTATGACGTGATCTTCGCCAATATCCTGGCGCGACCCCTGATCAGTCTCGCCCAGGGCCTGACGTCAATTCTGGCGCCCGGCGGCGATCTCATCCTGTCCGGCCTGACGCGCGATCAGGTGCGCTGGGTTGTGGCAGCCTACCGCAATCGCGGCCTGGTTCTCGCCCACACGCTGCTGCTGGGCAACTGGGCCACACTGGTGCTTTCCAGCAAAAGAAAACGCCCGAAACACATTGGTGCCGGACGTTTAGTTTTTAGAGCTGTAGGCGTCGGTTGGTAAGGTTCTTGAAGAAGTAAGGTACTACAAACTGGCACGATTTTGCCGGCAATGCCTTGCTTCAGATTAGTTTCCCCAAACCATCTTTTCGATTTCGGAACGGCGCACGCCGATATCGGCAAGCATCCGGTCATCAAGCTGATGCAGCTGGCGCTCAGCCCTGGTGCGGGCGAAATAGCCCTTTACGCGTCCCAGAAGGCCAGGAGCAAAATCGCTGCCCTTGGTGTGGCTGGCTTCACGGCCATAAGTAATAGTCGTCATTGTCTTTCTCCTTCAAAATCTTCCCAAAACATCGGCCTGACGCTGATTTTTTGAGGTTCCAATTCTTGTGCAATGCACAACTTCAATGTCTATATATGCTGCAGTTTACTGAGTTCGCAGAGCTAAGCTTCCGTATCTGACATGCGTCAATCACATGGCTCCGTTCATATGTAGTTAATACCCACGGAACCTCCCGTAGGGCATGTTATGCATTTGAAATATGACAATTAAAATACAGTTCTCGCCTTTGTTCGGTCATAATGATTGACAGAATCTAAAGACGCGGACTATCAAATTAGACAGATTCGGGGGATTTTTCACTCTAAGGCATGCCTATCAAGCATGAACTGGGCTTGCCTGAATTTTGCACTGCACAATAAAAAATGCCCGACCTATTGGTCGGGCACCGTAATTCGCAAAGTGTTTGCTAGCGATTAAGCAGCAGTCAGATTGCCAGCCGAGCTCTTGCCCGTGCGCTTGTCGGTCACGATTTCAAAGGAGACCTTCTGGCCTTCCTTGAGAGTGCGCAGACCGGCGCGCTCTACAGCGGAAATATGGACGAAAACGTCCTTGCTTCCGTTGTCCGGTTGAACAAAGCCGTAGCCTTTTTGCTCATTAAACCACTTTACAGTACCCGTATTCATGGGATCGTCCTTCAGTTGGGTTATCGTGAGGCCTTGATGAATTGCAAAAGCAGCGCATAAAGACCCGTGTAGTCGATAGTTGGAGGAGTCCTTGCGTGCGCGCAACCCTGACGGGTAGCGGAGCGGCCAATCGTCCGGCCCAAGTTTTCGATCCAAAAGATATGGAACAAGTTGACGCAGGATGCAAGTAATTCCTTTTGCCGGAATCGCCGGCCCGGTTTAAGCTCCGGAAATGACTCACAAATCTCGCGTGAACGCACTTCGGCTGCGGCTCCGGAAACAAAAGCTTAACGGCCTGATCATTCCCCGGCAGGACGAATTCCAGGGCGAATACGTGGCGGCCTATGCCGAACGCTTGCGCTGGCTCACCGGTTTTGCCGGTTCCTGGGGTCTGGCTATCCTCACCCTTAACAAGGGCGCCATATTCGTTGATGGCCGCTACACTATCCAGGTTCGCCAGCAGGTTGATACCAAGATCTTCACCCCCCGCCACCTCGTTGACGAGCCGCCAACTGCCTGGATTGCCGAAAATCTGAAGAA
>JAEUMI010000342.1 GCA_016792825.1 Hyphomicrobiales bacterium | reverse complement strand
GTTCATCGCCGGCATCCTGCTCGTCTGCCAGTTCGCCGCCCTGGTGAAGCTCTGGCCCTATGACCTGAGCTTCGGCCTCCGCAACTATGATTTCAGCCGCACCGACGGCGGCGGCTGGGAAGCCTATTTCAATTCCATGCGTATGGCGCTTTATGTGGCGCTGGCCGGCACCGGCATCGTCTTCATCGGCGCCTACATCGTTGAAAAATTGCAGGGCATGAAAGCCGGCCGCAGCCTGCTCCACATGCTGGCCATCATGCCCCTGGCGGTTCCCGGCATGGTCCTTGGCCTCTCATACATCTTCTTCTTCAACGATCCGGCCAATCCGCTGAACTTCCTCTATGGCACCATGGCCATTCTCGTCATCAGCTCGATCACCCATTTCTATACGGTCTCGCACCTCACCGCGGTCACCGCGCTGAAACAGCTCGATCCGGAATTCGAAAGTGTCTCGGCTTCGCTGAAACAGCCCGCCTGGCGCCTGTTCAGCCGGGTGACCGTGCCCGTCTGCATGCCGCCGCTGCTCGACATCTCGATCTATCTCTTCGTTAATGCCATGACCACCGTGTCCGCCGTTGTGTTCCTCTATTCGCCTGCAACGAAACTTGCCTCCGTGGCGGTGCTCAACATGGATGACGCAGGCGACGTGGCCTCCGCCGCCGCCATGGGCATGATGATCTTCTATACCAATGTCACCGCAAGGGGTTTGCATTACCTGGCCTCGCGCGGCCTCCTGCGCCGCACCCAGGCCTGGCGGGCCCGCTGAGATGGCTGAAGGCAAACCCGGCACGTTCCAGAGCGAGGGCGACATCAATCTGGCACCCGAGCGCCGGGATTGGGGCGAAGCCCATATCGATGCCGAAACCCGGGCCCTGCTCGACGAGGACGAGCGCTATTTTTTCCGCCAATCGCTCTCCACCCCATGCCTGAATGCGCTGCAGGGAGCGATCGGCAGCCACCTCATCGACAGCCAGGGCCGGCGCATTCTCGATTTTCACGGCAACGCCGTGCATCAGGTGGGCTATGGTCATCCGGCGGTGGTTGCGGCGGTCAAGGCGGCGATTGATGCGCTGCCTTTCTCGCCGCGCCGCTATGCCAACAATTATGCCGTGGACCTTGCGCGCCGCCTGTCTGAGCTCGCACCCATGGAAAATGCCAAGGTTTTGTTCGCGCCAAGCGGGGCCGCGGCCATCTCCATGGCGCTCAAGCTGGCGCGCTGCGCCACCGGCCGCCACAAGACCGTGAGCATGTGGGATTCCTTCCATGGCGCCAACCTCGATTCGATTGCGGTGGGCGGCGAGGCGTTGTTCCGCGCCAATGCCGGCCCGCTCATGCCGGGTTCCGAGCATGTGCCGCCGCCGGGCCTGGCCGCACGCTTCTTCGGCGATGACGGCCATGCCCATGAGAGGCTGGCCGACTACATCGACTATGTGCTGGAAGTGCAGGGCGATGTCGCCGCCGTGCTCGCTGAGCCCATGCGCTGGACCACGGTGGAGCCGGTGCCCGCTGATTTCTGGCCGCGCGTCCGCAGATCCTGCGACCGCCATGGCGCGCTTCTCATCTTTGACGAGATCCCAAGCGCATTGGGCCGCAGCGGCACCATGTTCCTTTGCGAGCAGGTGGGCGCCATCCCCGATATCCTGGTGATCGGCAAGGGGCTGGGCGGCGGCATCATGCCCATGGCGGCCATGATCGGCCGTGGCAATCTCGATGTCGTGGCCGCGGGCGCCCTCGGCCACTATACCCATGAGAAAAGCTCCGTTGGCTGTGCCGCCGCCCTGGCCACGCTGGATGTGATCGAAAGCGAAGGCCTTGCGGCGCGTGCAAGGAGCCTGGGAAGCCAATACCTCGGCTGGCTGCGGAAAGAGCTCCACAGCCACCCCGCGGTGCGCGAAGTGCGTGGCCTTGGCCTCTATTTCGGCGTGGAACTTCAGGATCACGGCGGACTCTCTTCCGCCGCACGCGCCAGCCGCATGCTCTACCGCTGCCTGGCGGAGAACCTCAGCTTCAAGAACGGCGGCGGAAATGTCCTCACCCTCTGCCCGCCGCTCACCATTGCCGAAAGCGACCTGGCCCAGGCGCTTGCAATTGTCGTGCGCGCCATCCGCGCCGAAGTCGGCTAAAAAT
>JAEUMI010000341.1 GCA_016792825.1 Hyphomicrobiales bacterium | reverse complement strand
GCATGAGCGCGAGCTTGCCGCCTCGGCCTTCTCAACGCTGCAGCGGATGGGCTACGCCGTGGGCAGCGCCACGGCGGGCATCATCGCCAATGCCAACGGCTTCTCCGGCGGCTTCACCAAGGCCGCCGCAACCACCGCAGCGCCTCCATTGTTTCTCTATTTCATTCCCATCGCACTGCTCGGCTGCGTCGCCGCGTTCCGATTGACGGGAAACAGGGCGGATGGGCCTGGCCGCTAATCATCTGCAATTGTCACCTGGTGCCATTCACCGGCCTGCGCTTTTTGCCGTGCCACAGCGCGAAGTACCTTCCCGTTTTCGTTTCGCGGTATCACGTCAGCGAAGTAGACGGAGTGCGGTACCACCCGGCGCGCAAATTGCTTTGCAAGCCGCTTCAACAGCTCGCCTGCTGTCTTGTCCTGGTCACCAACGGATGGGCCAACGACAACTACCGATAATTCCGCAAAACCCGATGCTCCAGGTTCGGTAAAGCAGGCGCCGTCAACAACTCCGGTTATTGACTGGACTACGCCGTCAACCGCTGCCGCGTTCAGCTTGGTGCCGCCAATGTTCAAAAGGTCGTTTACGCGGCCCGTGATGAACAAATGCTTCTGGGCGTCCAGAAAACCTGTGTCGCCCGGATGGAACCATCCATCTCTGAAGAATGTACGTGTGGCGTTGTCGTCTCCAATATAGCCTGTGACGAGCAGCGGGGTTTTATACCTCACTTCTCCCACTTCACCCGTATTAACGGGTAGCCCCGTTTCGTCCACAACCTCGAGCACAACGTCATCCATGGCCGGACCAACGCCAACCACTTCACCCTCCGCCATCCTGTGCTTGATGCCTTGATGGCAGACAATGCTCGCCTCCATGGCTCCATAGGCGTTTATGACCTCGTCAAAATGGTCAAGTGCCTGATCAAGGAAGGAGGGATAGATCGGGCTCCCGGCCAGCCAGACACGGGGGATCTTGCCTTTCGCGTAGCCGGCACGGCCTTCGATTATTTGGGCGGCATGCATGGGCGAGGCCATCAGCATCGTAACGCCGGCCTCCTGCCAATGGGCTTTGTTGATCCCAAATACAACTGTGCCGCCTTTTGTGAGGACGCGCAGGAGAACAAAATAAATCGCCGAGTGGAGGATGTGAAACATCGAGGCAACAACCGGAATAGGGGATGGATCAAGCAGATATTTTGGATTTATGCGCTTGACCGCATTGTCGGCGGTAATCGGGAAGAACTTCGGTTCTCCCGTTGTGCCCGAGGATTGGCCAATGACCAGAATTCTCTCAGGCTCAACCCGGCCAGCAATTGAAGCATGCGTGTGCTTTGAGCCATGAGTGCCCCTGTCATGCCATGTCTCATCCATTATGATGGTCTTGTATCGGTTGGATAGATTGTGGGGACCGTCCTGCACGAGATGCGTAATGAACAACAGCGGCTTGTTCTGCGCCTCCCGCGAGGCAAACACCCATTTGCAGCCGATAAGAGCGAAGGCAAGTGTAGCCGTCAGGGCGGGCAGGGATGCGCGCGCGTCCAGTGCGACGCACGAACGCGCGTCAATACCCTTCTCACGAAAAGCCAAGGCTGACTGAAGAACCCTCGTCTGCAGTTGGCTATAGGTAAGGCACTTTCCAGGAGTGGCGAAGGCAATTCGTTCCGAATAATTCTCGGCTTGGGCGAAAACTCTCAGGTAGAGGTTATAGCCGGTATCCAAGGAACTCAAACCTGCCAGTCAACGCGGTCAGATCTATTAGTCGATACCAATGCAATAAAAATTGCCTTCCGGATACTCAACCAGTTCTTCGTCCGGGCCGCACTCCAGAGGGCTGTCGGATTTGAATATATCGCTTCCCATGAAGCCGGCGCTGAAGAGATTGAAGAAGTGCAGGCGCGGATCGTCTTCACGATGACGCCGAATCAGGCTTTTGTCCTCGCCGCCGAAATACAGGCTTAAACCAGCCATGATCGAGGTATAGCCGTCTTCGCCGAGCTGGCCGTCTATCGTAAGGGAAAGCGGAAGCCCGGTATCACCCAAAAACCATTCAAGTCCCGCATCGACCGACTCGAAATTGGCAACGGTGCTGGCCCCGACCGAAAGGCGAAGGTTATCGCTGGCATAAAGCGCGACCTTGCCCATTGCATAGTATTCAGTTCCGATGCCGTTGCTGATATCCATGATACCGCCTACGGCCTCTAAGGTAATGTTGTCGAGATACAGCTCAGCTTCCGGACCGACGTACCAGATATTAGCAGGACCCGCGTCAACATAGCCGCCATAAGCGCCGAGAAGATAGGAATTGGGATCGCGCGTGAAGAAATGTGCCGCACCGCCTATTGCCGTGTCGCCATGGGCATCAAGGGCCGTCAGATCAGCCTGAATGCCGAACATGTCGCCAACCGGAAAGCTGAATGCGGCACCGCCACGGAGCACTTCATCGTCTCCCAGATCATCTATGTCAGTCCAGCCGCCACCAATTTCGATCTTGCCATTGGGGCCAGATACCGCCGGAAGAGACGTAATTGTTTCAACATCCGCAGCCAGCGAAACACTGCCGTACATTCCGGCAGCTATTGTGCCACTCAAAAGGAACGCCGCTCTTCTCATCGAAATTGTCATGACCTCACCCCGCAATGCCGCTTTTACGACTCTCGGATTTATACCGGGAAAAACGCTTGCCGCCTATGCAAAAGTGGCAAGCCTCCACATTCCCATTCAATTGCTGCCAAAATGCAACACTGCATTAAACCGCCGCAGTGTAAGCAAATTTTGTGTTTCCGCCGTGAATTGAGATGTTCACTTCACTTCCTGCAGCAGCCAGTCCTTGAATATCCTGACTTCTGCGGCGCGGCTCAGGCGCGGGCTAGCCGGTTCGGAAATATAGTAAGCCTTTTCCTGCAGCACTTCCGTTTCAAAAAGCCGGATGAGCCTGCCGCTTTTCAAATCATCGTTGAGAATGGCGGTGGGCGCCAGCCCCACACCCTGGCTTGCCAGCATGGCCGAATGCAGCAGGTTGAAGCCTTCGAAAAGGGGGCCGGGCAGCGGATCATCAAGCTTTACGCCCGCCGCCTTGAACCAGCGCGACCACGGCCTGCGGTCAAGGTCATGCAGCAGGCAGCACTTCAGCAGATCGGCGGGTTTCTCGAAGGGGCCCATTTGGCTGAGATAGGCCGGATTGCACACCGGCACCGAAACTCCTTCCAGAAACTTGGTGGCATGGGCCGGCGCGTCAGCCCAGTCGCCATAGGAGATGGCCAGATCCACGTCCGCGAAATCGACCGGCTGGTCGTAAATCGCATGCATCAGGCGGACATTGATTTCCGGGTGCTGGCGCATGAAGGCAGGCAGGCGCGGTATGAGCCAGATTGTTGCGATGGAGGGGATGGCGGCAATGGTGAGGGAAGCTTTGCCATCACTTTTGGCAATGCGCTGGCAGGCTGCCCCGATGATCCCGAAGGCCTCCGCCATGGAAGCGGCAAGCTCC
>JAEUMI010000305.1 GCA_016792825.1 Hyphomicrobiales bacterium | reverse complement strand
ATAGGTTTGCGCCAGGTCGAGAAGCGCTGTGATCTCAAGGGGGGAAATATCTTCGACCGCCAGCAGGTGCTGGCCTTTGAGAAGCCTGGGTCGTTCGGATGGCGATGTCATTAAAAGTGGCTGTGTAGGGGCGAATCTCCCACCCCGCAAGGGAAGATCGCTGGCCTGTGGAAAATTAACCCAAGAGGCTTAACACAAGCGGAATCGTGACTGCCGCACAGATGACCTGGAGCGTCAGAATGCTGGCAATCATGGGGGCGTCACCGCCCATATGCTTGGCAAGGACATAGGCGCCGGACCCTGTTGGCACCGCGCCGCAGAGAATGGCAACCGCCGCCGCCTCACCGGAAACCCCCAGAATCCAAAGCCAGACTGCCATAAAAAGTGGCATGACCAGCAGCTTCAGGAAGGTTGCCAGCAGCACCGGCCCCTTGGTCGAAAGGGCCTCGTCGATGCGCAAGCCCGCACCTACCGCCAGAAGCGCCAGGCCCAGCGCCCCTTTGCCGATCATGTCGAGAACCTGAACCCCCATCACGGGCATGGGCAGTTGCAGCAACTGCCAGACCACACCCCCAACCGACGATAGCACGAAAGGATTCTTCAGGATTGAAAGCGCCATGGCGCGCCCGTTCATCCTGACACCGGAACCATAAATCGAAATTACCCCCACATTCACGATGTTGAGAAGCGGCGTCATGGCGGCTGCACTCAGGCCGCCCAAGGCGAGGGCAGGTTGTCCGAAGTAAATGGGAATGATGGCAAGCGCGATAAATGTGTGCCAGCGCGTCGCCCCCTGAAACAGACTGGAGAATTGCGGGCCGTTGAGGTCCATGGCCGAAGTCAGCGGCCGCCGCGATGCCAGAAGCAGGGCAAACATGCTGGTGATGCCAAGGATCATGGCAAGCGCCATGGACCACACCGGCACATTGGAAAAATCCGCCGCCGCGATTTCCTTGAAGATGATGGCCGGAAACAGGACGTAATAGCACACGTGATCAACGGCGGTCCAATGGTCCTCGGCAATCAATTCGCTGCGTCGCAGGCCATAGCCGACGAGGATGACTATGAACACCGGGAGCAGGGCGATGAAGGATTGCGTCATGATTGCCTCAGGGCGTCGAGCGCCGCTTGAAGGATCCAGGCGGCCGCCAGTTTGTCGACCACCTTGTCGCGCGTTGCCCGCGAGGCATCCGCGTCGATCAGCATGCGCTCAACCGCGGCGGTGGAAAGCCGCTCATCCCAGAAGACAATCGCCAGCGGTGTGAGCTTGGCAAGGTTGCGCGCAAAGGCCCGTGTCGCCTGCGCCCGCGGGCCCTCCGTGCCATCCATGTTGATCGGCAGGCCCAATACCAGAACCCCTACATTTTCCTTCGTGGCAATGGCCAGCAGCTCGGTTGCATCCTTGGTAAATTTGGTGCGTGTTATGGTGGTGATGGGGGTTGCGATCTGCCGGCTGCGGTCGCTTGTCGCAATGCCGATGGACTTCGTGCCCAAATCAAGCCCCATCAGGCGCGAAGTCTGGGGCAGGTTTTCCAAAGCGGACTGGAGGCTCAGAAGGTGGGTGGACATGGGCTTCTGATAGCCGATTTGTCAAACAGGTAAAGCAGCGTTATTGCATAACCCCGGACGAATTGCAGGAAGGCTCGAAATGGTAAAGAAAGTGGAGCGGCCGGTTGGCCCCGTGGTGGACCCCCTGCCGGTGGGCAATGTCCCGGATCTTCGTCCCCTGCACGGGCGCTGGATCAGGCTGGATCCCGTCTCTGCCGCCAAGCATGCCGCTGATCTCTATGCCAGCTTTGACGGCAAGGATCCCGAAAACAAGATCTGGACTTATTTGGCCTACGGCCCGTTTGTCTCGCTGGAAGAGTTCACCGAATGGGTAAAGGCCCGCGAGGCCGCCCGCGACCCGTGGTTCTATGCTTTCGTGCGCAGGGACACGGGCAAGGCCGTTGGCATGGGTGCCTTCATGCGCAATGACGCCGCCAATGGCGTTATTGAAATCGGCCACATCTGGATGTCGCCGGAATTGCAGCAGACCCGGGAAGCAACCGAGGCCATTTACCTGATGATGCGCCACTGCTTCGATGACCTGGGCGTGCGCCGCCTGGAGTGGAAATGCGATTCGCTCAACGCCGCCTCGCGCAAGGCGGCGGATCGCTTTGGCTTTACCTTTGAAGGCATTTTCCGCCAGCATTACATCATCAAGGGCCGTAACCGGGACACCGCCTGGTTTGCCATGCTGGACACCGAATGGCCCGCGGCCCGGAAGGCTTTTGAGGCCTGGCTGAAGGAGGATAACTTCGACGCCAAGGGCCAGCAGAAAGCCAAGTTGCGGGTTCGCCCCTAGACTGCTATCCCCTCCCGCAGAAATCGAACGGGATTAAGAGCTTATGTCAGTTGATCAGGCCACCGTGCGGCGGGTTGCAAAACTCGCCCGCATCAAGGTGAAGGAAGAAAACGTTGGACGCCTTGCTGGCGAGTTAAACTCCATTCTCCATTGGATCGAGCAGCTAAATGAAGTCGATGTCGAGGTCATCGAGCCGATGACCGCCGTTGTCAATGTCAAGATGAAGAAGCGCGCCGATATTGTGACCGATGGCAACAATCCCCATGACGTCGTGGAAAATGCGCCCGCCGCTGAAGACGATTATTTCCTGGTGCCCAAGGTGATCGAATGAACGATCTCACGTCACTCTCCATTGCCACGGCCCGCGAGGGCCTGCGCAAGAAGGAATTCTCCGCCCTTGAATTGACCGAGGCCTATATCGCCGCTGTCGAAAAGGCCCGCATTCTCAACGCCTATATTGTCGAGACGCCCGACAAGGCCCGCGCCATGGCAAAAACCTCCGATGCCAGATTGGCGAAAGGCGAGGGCGGGGCGCTCGAAGGCATTCCGCTGGGCATCAAGGATCTCTACGCCACCAAGGGCGTCCACACCCAGGCCTGCAGCCACATCCTCGATGGCTTCAAACCCACCTATGAATCAACTGTCACCGCGAATCTCTGGCGCGACGGCGCTGTGATGCTGGGCAAGCTCAACATGGATGAGTTCGCTATGGGCTCCTCGAACGAGACGAGCTACTACGGCAATGTGATCAACCCCTGGCGCCGCAAGAATTCCAACGCGGCATTGGTGCCCGGCGGCTCCTCCGGCGGCTCGGCCTCGGCTGTAGCAGCCCATATCTGTGCTGCTGCCACCGCCACCGATACCGGCGGTTCCATTCGCCAGCCCGCCGCCTTCACCGGAACCGTGGGGATAAAGCCCACCTATGGCCGCTGCTCGCGCTGGGGCATTGTCGCGTTCGCTTCAAGTCTCGATCAGGCCGGCCCCATCGCACGCGATGTGCGCGATGCCGCCATCATGTTGAAATCCATGGCCAGCGTTGATCCGAAAGACACCACCTCGGTCGATCTTCCGGTGCCCGATTATGAAAAGGCAATTGGCAAATCCGTCAAGGGCCTGCGCGTTGGCATTCCGAAGGAATACCGCGCCGACGGCATGTCCGCCGAAATCGAAGCGCTGTGGGACAAGGGCGCCCAGTGGCTGAAAGAGCAGGGCGCCGAGATCGTTGAAATCTCGCTGCCCCACACGAAATACGCGCTCCCCGCCTATTACATCGTGGCACCTGCTGAAGCTTCGTCAAACCTCGCCCGCTATGACGGCGTGCGCTATGGCTTGCGCGTTCCGGGCGATGATATTGTGGACATGTATGAAAATACCCGTGCCGCCGGCTTCGGCCCCGAAGTGCAGCGCCGCATCCTGATCGGCACCTATGTCCTGTCCGCCGGCTACTATGATGCCTATTACGTCCGCGCCCAGAAAATCCGCACACTGATCAAGCGTGACTTCGAACAGGCCTGGTCCAAGGTTGATGTCGTGCTCACTCCGGCCACACCAAGTCCCGCCTTTGCGCCGGGCGAAATCAGCGATCCGGTGCAGATGTACCTGAACGACATTTTCACTGTCACCGTGAACATGGCGGGACTTCCCGGCATCGCCGTTCCGGCCGGGAGTTCCAAGGAAGGCCTTCCCTTGGGCCTTCAACTCATCGGCAAGGCTTTTGATGAAGAGACTTTGTTCAGAACGGCGGCGGCCATAGAGCAGGTGGCAGGCGGCTATCACGCCCCGAAGTGGTGGTAAGAACCCAGCCCTGCACCTGCGTTAACTATTTGTTAATTATGTTTCCCCGCCTCGCAAATTTTGATTTACCTTGCTTCAGGGCAAAATGTGGTTCTGGGGCAATATGCAGTTTCGGTCTTCGGTTATTTCTGGTGCAATAGCGTGTTTGTTCAGCGTTAACAGCGCTTTGGCCTTCGGGCCTGGACCAAAAGATGCTGCCCCGGAATTTGGCAAGACCTTGCCGCCCGTGGGTTTCGTGAAATTCTGTGTGACCAATCCGGCCGACTGCAAAACGCGAAATGCAGCTCACCGGCGGATCGCCATGACTCCGGAACGCTGGAACCAGCTCTACGTGGTGAACAGCTACGTGAATGGCAAGGTTGCTCCGATCAGTGACCAGGATCTCTACGGCGAAGCCGAACACTGGGCCTATCCTACCGATGCCGGAGACTGCGAAGATTACGTGCTCCTCAAAAAGCGTCAGCTCGAGGGGTTGGGGTTTTCGCCAGAGGCGCTGCTCATCACCGTTGTCCTCGATGAGAAGAACGAGGGCCATGCCATACTCACCGTTACCACCGACGCCGGCGATTACGTCCTGGACAACCGCTTTGACAAGGTCTCGCGCTGGAACGACACCAAGTACAAATTCCTGAAGCGCCAGTCCCACGCCAATCCGCTGCAATGGGTAGCGCTGATGAAGCAATCCACCTCCACCAGCGGCTTTGTGGCGAGCGGCAACTAACAAGAAAAACCCCGGAGGGTTGCTCCGGGGCAGGGTGGTGCGGGAGATTAAGATAACCGGATTTATTTTCCCGGCTGCGCCACCAGGCGCAAATAGGGCTTCAAAGTCTTCCAGCCGGCGGGGAACTTTTCCTTGGCGGCTTCATCCGAGACCGACGCCAGAATGATCACATCCTCGCCCTGCTTCCAGTCGGCAGGCGTGGCCACCGACTTGGTGGCGGTAAGTTGCAGGGAGTCGATCACCCGGAGAATCTCCTGGAAATTGCGCCCGGTGCTCATGGGGTAGGTGAGAATCAGCTTGATCTTCTTGTCCGGTCCGATGATGTAGACGTTGCGAACCGTTTGGTTGTCGGCCGCCGTGCGCCCCTTGGCATCGCCCGAGGCATTGGGATGGATCATGCCATAGAGCTTGGCGACCGTCAGGTTGCTGTCGCCAATCATGGGATAATTCACTTGCGCGCCGGTCACATCCTTGATGTCTGACTTCCACCGTTGATGGTCTTCGACTGAATCCACCGAGATGCCGATCATCTTCACGCCGCGCTTGTCAAACTCGTGTTTCAGCTTTGCCATGGAACCAAGCTCCGTGGTGCAGACCGGGGTGAAATCCTTGGGGTGCGAGACCATGACAGCCCAGGAACCCTCGATGTAGTCATGGAATTTCAGCTTGCCTTCGGTGGTGTCGGCTTCAAAATCGGGAGCGATATCGCCTAGTTGCAGGGTCATGACAGCCTCTCTTGGTTGCTACCCGTTCTATATAGGCTATTTTGCGTTCGTAATAAAGAACAAAGTAGTCAAAGGCCAAACCAGGCCTGCTTTGTGGGAATCGCAACACTTGGTCTAAATAGCCCCCAAAACGGAGATCCCCATGCGATACATCCTGTCGTTCCCAGCGATAGCCCTCGTCATCATTGCCTTCAATATTCTTGGCATTTCTGGCCAGTGGATGGATTCCGAGTCTCTGGTCTGGGACGGGGTGTTGCCGTCCGATGCGGAGTTCTATTTGAAGGTCAGCGACTTTTTCATCATGGCAGGCCTCGTTGCCCTGTTCTTTGAGATCATCAAGGCGGCGCGCCTGGGGCCGGGCACCATCGTTGACCACATGCTGTCCACCGCCACATTCATCGTCGCATTGCTGGAGTTCCTGCTTGTGCCATTTTGCGGAACCGCGGCCTTCTTCTTTCTTGTTATCATGTCACTCATTGATGTTGTTGCCGGCTATTCGGTTTCCATACTTTCGGCAAGACGGGACTTTTCCGTCAACAATGCCGATGGGGCCGGGCTGTAACGCATGGCCTTTGATGCAGCCCTTGCCCGGGAAATTGGCCTGACACCGGATGAGACAGCACTCTTTCGCAAATTGTCGACGCCAGGTAAAATCCAGGACTTTCTGACCGGCATCCCCATCAACTTCGAACCCCGGGGCGACACCTGTCAGTCCGCCCGCATGGCCCTGCGCAACAATTCCTGCCACTGCATCGAGGCCGCATTCATTGCGGCAGGGGCCCTAATGCTCCACCGCCAGCCGGCCCTGCTCATGGATTTCCAGGCCGCGGGCGACGATGACCATGTGCTGGCGCTGTTCAGAGATGGCAAGCACTGGGGTGCCATTTCCAAGAGCAACTCCATCTGGCTGCGCTGGCGGGATCCGGTTTATGCGAGCCCCCGTGAGCTCGCCATGAGCTACTTCCACGAATATGTGAATGTGAAACACAAAACCCTGCGCCGTGTTTCAAAGCCCTTTGATATCGGAAAATACGATCCCGAATACTGGCTGACGTCGGAGGAAAACTGCTGGTCCATGGCCCAGGAGATCGATGCCAGCCCCCATGAGGACCTGATTTCGAAAGCCCAGGCCCGAAAACTGAAATTCCGCGATTCCCATGAAGTGAGAGCGGATACCTTCAAGGAATTCACCCGCTAGGCGGCAACGCGAGGATGAAAGCGTTCCAGCGCTTTGCGCAGCGCTTCGAAGCACTGGCTGTCAGTCGACTTGCCAACCTCCTCTGCCATGATCGACAGCGCCTTGGAAACCGGCATGGCGGCACGGTACGGGCGATCAGCTGTCAAAGCATCGAAGATGTCCGCAACCGCCAGAATGCGTGATTCCAGAACAATTTCATCGGCTTTTAATCCCTTGGGATAACCCTTGCCGTCCAGCCTTTCGTGATGCGCGCTGGCAACGCTGGCAAGTTCCCTGAACGCTGAAATCCGCGACAGGATCGCTTCGGTCTGCACCGCGTGATACTTCATTTCCACCCACTCGTCCGCATCAAGCTTGCCGGGTTTGTCGAGTGTTGTGTTGCTCACCCCGAGCTTGCCGATGTCGTGCAGCAGGGCCGCACGTTTCAGCCAGCGTCGGCGTTCCGGCGAGAATCCAAGTTCCGCCGCAATCAGATCAGCGAACAAGGTAACCCGCTCGCTGTGGCCCTTGGTGAAGGTGCTTTTCGAGTCGACGACTTCGGCAAAACCACTGGCAATGTCATCAAGATAGTCTTCATCGACAACCGCTGCATGATGGGCAGGCTCAATATCATAGACGATTTCATGCAGATCGGGGCTATTCAGGGAATCCCAGAATGAGGGCCGCCCGGATACCGTGTGGAACGCCGCCGCAATCTCCGGATCAAACCACGTGCCCGCCCGGTTCTTGATTTCCTTTCGCGCCGCGTCTTCACCATCAGCTTTCTGGAACACGTCAGCAACCTGGGAAATAAGTGCAATGCGCGAATAAAGCGGAATGGCGTCGCCGGCAATGCGAGCCGGCTTGCCATTGCCGTCCCAATGTTCGTCGAGGTTTCCGATGCCCTGCGCCACTGCTTCGCTGAAGCGCATCTTGCGGGCAATGTCGGCGCCCCGCTGGCACCGCGTCTGGATAAGTTCGGTGGAAATTTCGCCGCCATTCTGGAAGATATTGATGATGGCGCGGAAGCGCTCGGCAAGTCCCGCTTTCAGCCCCGTATGGCTCAGCACGAAGCGCAGCGCCTGGGGCAGGCTGCCATCGATCAGTTTGAAATCCCTTTTGAATTCGAGGTCATTGACCAGATAGAGTTCGCAAATGCGCGCCGCGTTACTGCTGCAGCCCAGATCCTTGAGCAGCAGCGTGTAGTAGAGCTCCCAAATCTGCCGCTCATCCAGTTCAAGCTCTTCGGCAATCTGCAGGCCAATCCAGCAACAGCGCAGGCTGTGCCCTTCCGGCTGGCCTTCGGTAATGTCGAGGGCATGGCTGAGGGCGCTCAGCAGTTCCGAGAGTTTGACTTCCGCAACCGGTGGGGAGAAGTGGTCCATTGGCGTCCCTTTCAGCCAGCGAATAGAGCAGCGCCCCATTAACAAAGCCTGAAATCACCTTTTGCATAGGTTTCCGTTGACCTGGTTCCACAAATCTTATATCCGAGTAAAATACTCAACAATAGGATACCATCGTGGACCGCCAGACCTATCTCGACCGGAAAGGGGAACGCCTCGTCGTCCAGGGCTTCCGTCATTGGCTGTCCGGCTATGAATTCGGCGATGTCGCATGTTGGGAACAGGCCTGGTCGCTATTCACCGAAGAACTGGGAGCAGTGAACGCCGGCGCCATGGTTTCACACCTGCATGACTGGGTTAAGGCCATGCGCGAAAAATCCGCCGAACCCATTCGCTGCCTCACCTGCCAGTGCCGCTACCTCTGCCGCGAGGAGTGTCTTTGCGTGGGCATGATCGCCGCCCTCCAGCATGGCGACGAGGCCAGCGCCGCGCTCTGTGCGGGTACCCTGGTCGGCGGAAGGGCTGACGAAGTCATCGCCACCGCCCGGCAATTCGCAACTCTCCTGATGGAAAACGGTGCGAGGCTCCTCGAAGTCCCGCCTCACGTGATCGTCAGTATCGTATCGGGCGAACGTGCAAGCTCAACCCGGCTGAACTAGACTTTTATCCGTTCACCTTTGTGATCATAGAAGCTCTGCAACTGAACCCTCGCGCCGTAGCGCTTCCAGGCCAGCTCGACTTCCCATTTGCCGCTGTCTAACCAATCCTTGGTAACACCGCCGTCATTGCTCACATAGCCCATGCCAAGGGAGAGATTTATACGATGGCCCCAGGCGCCGGATGTCGTGGATCCGACGATCACGCCATTCCGGTAGATGGGTTCTTCGTGATACATCATGGGCGCGGCATGGCTTGAATCCTCAAGCGCGATGCAGACCATGCGCTTGGGAAGTACAGGCAAGGCCTTCTGCTTCAGCAAGGCTTCCCGCCCGATGAAGCCGCCCTTCTTGTCCCAGGCGATCGCAAAACCCAATCCCGCTTCGATAGGCGTTTCCTCGTCGCTCATGTCATGGCCCCAATGGCGGTAGGCTTTTTCCGTGCGGCAATTGTTCATGGTGTGCATG
>JAEUMI010000294.1 GCA_016792825.1 Hyphomicrobiales bacterium | reverse complement strand
AAGGACGTGCTTCTCGGCGCCTGAGGGATTCAGACCCGCAAGCCGGTCCCCGCCCCTGGCAGCAGCTTCAACTCGTCGATCTCCACCACCGTCTTGCCGATCGGAAACAGCGAGGCGAGCGCCAGCTTCACATGCGCCCAGGCGAAGGGAATGCCGATGATGGTGATGGCAAGGGCCGCCGCCGCCGTGATGTGCATGATGGCCAGCCACCAGCCCGCCAGCACGAACCAGATGATGTTGCCGATGGTGCCGAGAGTGCCCGTGCCGATGTCGGGCTCGCCATAGAGCTGCTCGCGCGAGACGATGTCATAGCCGAAGGGCCAGAAGGTGTAGCGCGCCAGCATGAAGCAGGAGCGCGCCCAGGGAATGCCGATGATGGTGATGGCCATGATCACTCCGGCCAGGATCCAGCCGAGGCCGGCGAAAAAGCCGCCAAGCACAAACCAGAGGATGTTGAGGATGAAAATCAGCATGTGCCTTGCCCTCCTGAGCGGGACTGCAAATAGGAACGCCCTGCCCCTGTTTCAAGGAGCAGCGAAGTGCCGCTCATGCTGCCAGCGACAGTTAAGCCGCGTTCTTCTTGGCAACCATGCCCCAGACGAACAGCACCACGATGGCACCCACCACCGCCCCGATGAAGCCGGCACCTTCGCCGGGCGCATAAAAGCCCAGCGCCTGGCCGAGGAAGGTGGCGACAAAGGCGCCGACAATGCCCAGGATTGTCGTCAGGATGAAGCCCGAAGGCTCGTTCTTGCCCGGCATGAGAAACTTGGCGATGACGCCAGCAATGAAACCAATAACAATCGTCCAGAGAATGCTCATTATCGATTCGCTCCGACTTGCCTCAACGGCGCCATACTATCATTGCGCCCGGCGCTTTATCAATGACAGAGTCTTGCAATTGTCTTATTCATTCCCAATTATCGGGTTTCTGGATTTAAAATGGGAGACAAAAAATGGCCAAACGCATGCCTTCACTTCTGGCGCTCCTGGGCCTGGTTGCCGTGGCCGGCTACCAGAACCGCGAGAAGATCGGCGAATTCGTAAAGGGCCTCAGCAATGATCCCAACGGCCCCGCGGGCGGCATGATTGACATGGCGAAAAAGGCCATCGGCAACAGTCCCACCGCCACCAGCATCACCGGCGGGCTGGGCGAACTGGTCGAACAGTTCACCAAGGGCGGTGAAGGCAAGACAGCTGAATCCTGGATTGGCACTGGCCCCAATCAGCCCATATCCGAATCGCAAATGGAAAAGACCCTCGGCTCCGATCTCATCGACAGCCTGGTGAAGCAGACCGGCCTCAGCCGCGAGGAACTTCTCCAGCGCCTGGCAAAAACCCTGCCCGAAGCCGTTGATAAATTGACGCCCGACGGACAAGTGCCGGCGTAAATATTTTTCCTTCTCCCCAGCGGGGAGAAGGAAAGCAAATGTAATCCTTATGCCCCGAAAAACGACCGCGACAGGATGCCGATCATCGTGCCGAGCGAGCGCACCGCCTCGAGCGGAACATTCTGGCCGGTGAGCGTGCCCGTGGCGTCAATCTCCGTGGCGAGCTTGTCCATTACGCCATCAACCTCGACATCCGCATAGGCGCTTTCTTTCATGATGATCTGCCCGGTGATGCCATCGGCCTGGGCAAAGAGATCCGTGTCGCCATCCGCGTTGGCAAACAGCGCGTCATCGCTGCCCGCCTCCACCGAAGGCAGGGTCAGCGTCAGGTCATACTGATGCTGGTTTCCCACATTGGGCGTTTCGGTGAAGGGCATGTTGCCCTTCAGCGGATAGTCCTTGCCATTGCATTTGGCGGTGACTTCGATGAACCAGGACTCGGTCTGATAGGAATAGACGAAGTCGCCGTTCCACACGCAGCCCTTGTCGGAGGGAAGCCCCGCCGAAGGAATGGTGAAGTTGGAAAGCTGGATGGTATCCACCCGCTCGTCGATCAGCCCTGACTCGGTCGTCTTGATCCGCTTGAGGATCGTGTCGCGCAGCAGGCTGGCGCCGGTGCTGGGGTTCTCCGGCTTGAGCATCATCGAGCCCGCGAATTTCCCGTTGGAGGCCGCCACCTTGCCAAGCGCCAGGTAGTTTACCGACATGGACGTGCCGTCAGTGAAGCCATCGGACTTCACCACCCAGCCGCCGGCATATTGCGTGCGCTGCAGCTTCTGGCCATTGCTGGGATTGACCAGCGCCCCGTTGCCGGTGACGGCGCAGGATTCATTCTGCCCGGTGATGAGCCCGGCGGTTGCCCCCTGGCAGATGATCTTCAGCGTCGTGTCCACCTGCCTGTCGGCAAGCCCCACGGTGAAACTGTCTTTCTTCGTGGCATCTCGCAGCGACGGCATCGAGGCTTTCATGGTGAAATTCACCGTTTCCGCCGCCATGGCGGAAACCGAGGTGAACACCAGGAATGCGGCTGTGGCAAAGAGGGATTTGGTCAGGGACATCATCAATCCTTTTCTAAAATGACACTGCTGAACACCGGACACGGCTCACGCCGATGCGCCCACTCATGACCGGCATGTTGTCCGATTTGGGGTTTTTGCGCAATGGGCAGGGCGTTACCGGATAACCATAACAGAGCATTAACAAACCGTCCCTGATTCCACGCCTGCCATGCATGGCAGCCAGACTCGCGAGCCTCCCTGTCAACCATGGAAGCAAGCTATTTCCGGCGCCGAAAACCCATGCTCGGATAAATCAGAATGCGGCGTAGACCATGAAAATTTTACGTATCGCCCTGCTTGCGGCGGCGGCACTGCTGGCGGCAACCCCGGCCCTCGCCGATCTCAGGATCGGCGTGGCGGCGGAACCCTATTCGCCCTTCACGGCGAAAGACGCCGGCGGCAAATGGGTGGGCTGGGAAATCGATCTCGTGGATGCGCTCTGCGCCGGGATGAAGGAAAAATGCGAAATCGTTGAAGCCGCCTGGGATGGCATCATAACCGCCCTCACCGCAAACAAGATCGACGTGATCATCGCCTCCATGTCGAAAAGCCCCAAGCGCCGCGAAGTGATCGACTTCTCCGACACCTACTACACTTCGGCCGCCGTCATGATGGGCGCGAAAAATGGCGACATGGATTTCTCACCGGAGCATCTGGCGGGCAAGACCATCGGCGTGCAGGTCGCCAGCATCCACGCCGCCTACCCGGAAAAATATTACTTCAAGTCGGCAACCATCAAGACCTACCAAACCCAGGATGAAGTGAACCAGGATCTGGCCGCGGGCCGCATTGATTATGTGTTGGCCAACGGCACGACGCTTGATGCCTTCCTGAAATCGACTCAGGGCGGAAAGCTTGACAAGATATCAGCCACGAACGGACTGACCGGCCTGATCATCACGCCGAAGGAATAGGTCAGGCAAATACCTGGCCGTAAACCCACACGACGATCGCGGCCGTCGCGCCGGAAAGCGCCGTGCCCCAGGCCAGGTCGATCATCGCGATGCGCCAGTTGAAGCCTTCGACGACGGAAAGATTGGTGAGGTCGTAGGTTCCATAGGCAACCAGCCCGAGGGCCGCACCCAGCATCAGGGCGTGCATCACCGAGCCACCCTTGATGCCCGGCGAAACGGCAAAGAACACAAGCCCTGCCGCATAGAGGAGATAGAAAACGACGGCCGCAAGCAGGTTGGGATCCTTTTTCAGAAGGCTGCCCATCTCGGCCACATAGGTTGGCCGCGCCAGCCACATGAGCCAGACCAGATCAATGGCGACGAACGTGACCAGCGTGGCCCCATAGGCGAAGATGTGTTTTGTCATGGTGCGCTCCCAGGCAGATCATTGGCGGATTTTGAGATGGAGATGGCAGGTTCAAGCGGCGGCGGACGTTTGACAAGCCGCATGCCCTTGATCCAGAGCCTGATGGCTTCCCAGTGAATGCCGCCGATGATTTTCAGCGGCATCAATGGCAGGCTGAAGAACGAACGCAGCAGGTTGGCATCGGTCAGGGGAAGCTGCTTTCCGGAGAACCAGGCCGTGAGGCGCGGCCCCTGCTCCGTCGCAAGCGTGATGGCGAGTTTCAGATTATCGCCGGGCGGCTGGAGTCTGAACTCATAATGGCCCTCCACCGGGTTGAACGGCGAAACGTAGAATTTCTTGTCACAGGATTGCGTGCCGCTTTCATCGACCGGAATGACATAGCTATGGCGCTCGCCGAAAGTGTTGTTCACCTCATAGATCATCAGGCAAAGCCTGTCCGATGCATCAACGCCATAGTAGACCGTCAGGGGATTGAAGACATATCCCAGCACGCGCGGGTAGCAGAACATGAAGATGCGCTTGACCGTGTCACCCTTGCCGGCAGCCCTGACGAGTGACCAGACAAATTCATGGATCGGCGTTCCGTCTCCCGGGCCATGCTTGCGGTCATCAATGCTGAACAGATTGAAACGGTTGTAGCTGAAAAGCTTCAGGCGCCGCGCCAGGTCAGGCAGCTCATCGACATCGGCGAAGAAATTGTAAACGCGGTAGCGCAATTCGTGGCTGACCGGTGCAAGACGCCGGTGCACCACCTCGCCTACATAGAGGCATGTCTGCATCCCGCTCATTCGGCGGCCTCAAGATGCGCGGGCTCTGCCGGAGCTCGCGGCACGACATGAATGCGGCCGGACTGGTTCGGCACATGCCACGGCCGCAACATGCCGCCCAGCTGTTCGGCAACCGCCAGACCCGATTGCAGCCCATCCTCGTGGAAGCCGGAGCCGAAATGCGCCCCGCAGAACCAGGTGCGCTGCCGGCCCTGAAGCGACCACAGGCGCTTCTGCATGAGCCCCGCTTCAGCGGTGAAGATGGGGTGCTCGTAAGCGAACTCGCGCTCGACCAGTGCTGCCTCCGGCTCACGCTGGGGATTGAGGCTGACGAAAATATCCGTGGACGTCGCCAGTGGCTGCAGGGCATTCATCCAGTAGGTGATGGAGGAGGACCGGCCCTGCGCGCCCCTCTCCGCCATGTAGTTCCAGCTTGACCACAGGCGCCGCCGCCGCGGCATAAGCTTGGCATCCCGGTGCAGCACCGCCCGGTTGCGCCCATAGCGAAAAGCTGACAGGCACTGGCGTTCTTCCGGTGATGGGTCCTTCAGCATGGCCAGCGCCTGGTCCGCATGGGTTGCCATGACGACATGGTCGAAGCGGTCCCTGAAACCCAGGCCGTCCTCCACCACGACGCCGGCAGCTGAACGCTCGACACGGCGCACCGGACAGCCCGTCAGGATCCGGAAGCGGCCATCGGCAACAAGCCTCTCCACATATTCGCGCGATCCCCCCGTGACCGTGCGCCATTGCGGCCGGTCATTGTACTGAAGCAACCCATGATTTCCGAGGAATCTGAGAAACGAAACGGCTGGGTAGTCCAGCATCTGGTTTGGCGAGGATGACCAGATGGCTCCGGCCATGGGCAGCAGATGCCTTTCCATGAAGGCCCGCGAGTATCCCTGGGCCTTCAGGAACTGGCCGAGGGTTACGCCTTCATCGAGAAATTTAGATTGTGCTTCAGCCGTCCGGAAAAACCGGATGATGTCCCACAGCATCCGCCAGTGCCCGGGCACGACGAGGTTGCCGGGGTTTCCCATCATCTGCAGAAGCGTGTCGCCCGAGTATTCGCAGTCCCCGCCATCAAGCGAAACGCCGAAACCCATCAGCGAAGGCGTGGTCGGCACATTGAGGTAGTCAAACAGCGCCATCAGGTTTGGATAAGTGGCGGTGTTGTAGACAATAAAGCCCGTATCCACGGCAATCGGCCCGTCGGGTGTCAAACAGTTAACCGTGTTGGAATGACCGCCAATGCGGTGCTCGGCTTCAATGAGCGTCACGTCATGGCGTTGCGACAGCAGCCAGGCGGCGGAAAGTCCCGCTATTCCAGAGCCGATGACGGCAATTCGGTGCGAATTCAAGCGATTCAGGCCTTCCCATAGGAGTTTACAGTGACCCTACGGATGCCGGCGGAAAGATGGATCAGGTATCGGCACATTTATTTGGGACCGGCGGCGGCAACATGATCTGAATTGATGGTCCCGCCGTAGGGTTCCGTGATAGACAGGGATGACTGCCGTGCTCGCCATGAGTTGGAATATGCTGCCAAAAGACAACCCGGCTGACCCCAAGACTGAAGATCTGGCGGCCCAGCGTCTGGTGCAGCGTGTGGCCAGGAACCTGGACCGTGAGGCCTTCGCCGAACTGTTCGACGCCTTTGCCCCGCGCGTGAAGACCTTCATCATCCGCAAAGGCGCCTCGCCCGACCTTGCCGAAGACCTGGTGCAGGAAACCATGATCAACGTCTGGACCAAGGCTGGCTACTATGATCCGGCCAAAGGCTCGGTCCTCACCTGGATTTTCACCATCGCGCGGAACCTCCGCATTGACCGGATCCGGCGCGAGTCGTCGCGGCCCGTGTCGGAACTGGGCGATTTCGATCCGCCATCCGAGGCGCCTGCCGGCGAGGAAATTCTTGCCCGCAAGGACGAGGCCCGCAGCGTGGCCCGCGCCCTGAGCAAAATTCCGCCCGAGCAAATGGAAATCCTCACCCTCTCATTCATCGAGGATCTGCCGCAGGCTGAAATCGCCCGGCGCCTCAACCTGCCGCTCGGCACCGTCAAATCGCGCATGCGCCTCGCCTATGGCCATCTGCGGAAAAACCTGGAGCAACCCGCGTGAACATTGAACATCATTTGGATGCGGCAACCCTGGTCGCCTACGCGGCGGGAACCCTCGACGAGGCGTTCAATGTCGTCGTGGCGAGCCACCTTGACTGGTGCCCCGCCTGCGCTGAAGAGGCGCGCCGTGCCGCCCTGCTGGGCGGGGAACTGATCGGCAAGCTTGCAGCAACACCGGTGTCGGATGAATGCCGCAGCAGGACACTGGGCATGCTCGATACCGCCACTCTGCACCGCTTTCCGAAAGCCCCTTCATCGGGGGGAGAACTGCCCGAGGCGCTTGAATATTTGCTGAAAGGGAAATCTCTCGCTGAGCTTTCCTGGAAACGCAAAGCCCCCGGTCTTGCCCTCTATGATCTGCCGTTGTCCGAAGCTTCCAGCGGCAAGCTTTTCCTCATGCGCATTGCCCCCGGCACGGCAATGCCCGAGCACGGCCATGGCGGCGAGGAAATCACCCTGATCCTGTCCGGCGCCTACAACGACAGGTTCGGGCGCTATGCGCGGGGCGACGTTGCCGATCTCGATGAGAGCATCGAACACCAGCCCATTGTCGAAAAAGATTCGGCCTGCATCTGCCTGGTGGCGACCGAAGCCCCGACCCGTTTCAAATCCTGGCCGGCCCGCCTGCTGCAGCCGCTGATCGGAATCTGATGCAGGCCTTGCCGTGGAAAGTCGTGTGGATCACCGGAGCATCCACCGGGATAGGGCGCGAAATTGCGTTGCAGCTTGCGGGCCAGGGCGTAACCGTGGCCGCCTCGGCCCGCAGCGCCGACAAGCTGGTTTCTCTGGGTCCGAACATCAGGCCCTATCCGCTCGACGTAACTGACCGCCAGGCAGTCCTTGCCACGCTCGAAACAATCGAAGGGGATTTGGGGCCAGTGGATTTGGCTGTCATGGCGGCGGGCACCTACAGCCCGCTTGATGTGGAAAAATTCGGCGCGCCGCTCTTTGAGGCCGCCATGACAACGAACTACCTGGGCGTGGTGAACTGCCTGTCGGGCTTGCTGCCGCGCATGTTCCGGCGCCGCCGCGGTCATGTGGCCTGGGTTGCCTCGGTTGCAGGCTTCGTCGGCCTGCCGAAGGCCGCCGCCTATGGCCCCTCCAAGGCAGCCCTCATCAATCTTGCGGAAAGCCTGAAAGTCGATCTCGAATTGCGGGGCGTGACAGTCAGCGTGGTCAATCCCGGCTTCGTGGAAACCCCGCTCACCGCTCAGAACGATTTCGCCATGCCGTTCCTGATGCAGGCGCCGGAAGCGGCGCGCCTGACAATCGAAGGGCTGAAACGCCGCCGCTTTGAAATTTCCTACCCCTGGCGCTTCGTGCTCATCATGAAGCTGGCGCGCCTGATGCCTTACGGGCTTTTCTTCCGCCTGATCAAACGCACCGTGCTGAAGGCCTAGCTTGCCGCCAGAAGCCAATCATCATGGCGCCAGGTGAGTTCGCCCTGCTGCCCGATCACAAAGATCAGGCGGAATGCCACCACTTTCCGCTCAGCACCACGCCGCGGACATTGATTTTGCGTTCGCCCGTTACCTTCTCGCCCACCGTGTCGACGAACTCGAACTGGCCCTCGTCGAGGCTGAGTATGGCGGCATCCCCCACCGACCCCGGCCTTAGGCTGCCCAGCTCCGGCCGCGACAGCGCCAGCGCCGCATTCTGGGTCGAGGCCCGGATGACCTCGGAAAACGGCATCCCCAGGTGGAGGAATTTGGAGAGCGTCGTCACCTGGTCAAAGGCCGGGCCATTGATGCAAAGGGCATGGACATCCGACGAGATGGTGTCGGGATAGAACCCGTTTTCCAGCATGATGCGCGCCACCTTGAAGGAAAACGAGCCCATGCCGTGGCCG
>JAEUMI010000197.1 GCA_016792825.1 Hyphomicrobiales bacterium | reverse complement strand
GGCCAAACACTTTCCACAAATTGCGGCAAGACAGTTTGACCGGACGCTGGGATTCAGCGTCCGGTGTTTTCGTTTTCATGGGTGTTGCCCCTGATACAGGCTTATTGAGCCCAGGCTTTCCATTTCGCTTCGTTGGCAGCAACCCACGCAGCGGCGACCTCTTCAATTGACTTGCCATCCAGGTCAATCTGACCCGACATGGCGTTCAGTTCATTGGTGTCAATCTGATAAGCCTTGGCCACCTTATAGGCAACCGGCCACTTGTCCTTCATGCCAGCCCAGCCGAATTTCCATATTTCGCCGAACGGCTTGCCGCAATCATAGGCCTTGTCGGGATTTGAGCCCCACTTCGGATCGGAATAGCATTCCGGCGTATATTCCGGAAACTGAACCCATTCGCCTTCATATTTTGCCGGGGCCCAATGGGGCGAGTAAACCCATACCATGACAGGGGCCTTGCGCTGATAGGCCGAGTCCAGCTCGGCAAACATTGCAGCGTCCGTTCCCGCATGGATTACCGTGAACGGCAGACCGAGGGCTTCAACGCGCTCGTCATCAAAGCCTTCCCAGGTTATTGGACCACCAACATAACGGCCCTTGGGAGCTGTTTCCGCCGTTGCGAAGGCTTCGGCGCATTTGGGATCTTTCAGAGCTTCCCAATTGGGCAGGCCCGGGCATTTTTCCTTCATGTAGAGGGGGTACCACCATTCTTCCTTGGCTTTCGGTCCAAGGGTGCCAAGGCGTTCGGTCTGGCCGGTCGCTTCAGAGGCCTTCATGGCATCGCCCGCTGTTGTGTCCCAATATTCCATGCCAATGGTCACATCGCCGTTGGTCAGGCTCGTGGCGAGGCTCGAAAGATAGTCACCCGTCGGGTATTCGACGGTGTATCCAAGCTTTTCGAGGATTCCACCCAGTATTTTGGAGTTGAGGTTTACGCTGGTCCAGTCAAACAGCACGATTTTGATAGGGTCGGTTGATTCGACTGCACCAGCCGACGTTGGCGCCAGAACGGGGGCCGCGACTGCAACAGCGGCGAAAAGGGCCGATTTCCAAGTCCGTGAAAAACTCATATTTTCCTCTCTGTTCTTGGGCATTTGCTTAAACCGTCATGCCCTTCGTATGCAGTGTCCACCCAAAATTGATAGGCTGTCAATGTGAAAGGGAGGAATTATTTTTTCATTCAGGCTTTCTGGAAATGGCCTAGGCGGCGCATTGAGGGCATAGTGCGGGCACAACGAGACAACTGGGCGCGGCCATGAAGCAAAAGACTTTCCTCAGCGTCGGCGAATGCATGGCGGAACTGCAGGCCAGGGATGACGGGCTTTACCGTCTGGGCTTTGCCGGCGACACCCTCAATACGGCCTGGTACATGCGGGCTCTGACGCGCCCGCAGGATGTGGCGGTGGATTATGTGACGGCGGTGGGCACCGACCCCCTGTCAGCGAAAATGCTGGCCTTTCTGAAGGCCAACGGCGTCGGGACCCGGTTCATACAGGAGGTTTCCGACAGGACGGTGGGGCTCTACCTGATCACGCTTGCCGGGGCCGAACGGAGTTTCACCTATTGGCGCAGTTCCTCGGCGGCGCGGCTGCTTGCTGAAAACAGGGAGGTCTTGGCGGCAAGCCTTTCGCATGCCGATGCGATCTATTTTTCCGGGATCACGCTGGCCATTCTTTCACCCGCCCATCGGCGAAGTTTTTTGGCGCTGTTGCAGGAGATGACAAAGCGGGGAGCCACGATCGCCTTTGATTCAAATGCGCGGCGCCGGCTTTGGCCGTCCGACCGGGCGATGAAGGCGGCGATGATTGAAGGTTACAAGGTTTGCACCCTGGCGCTTCCCACATTCAGCGACGACCAGGCCTTGTTCGGGGATGCCACGCCTTCGGATTGCGCCAAACGCATTGCGGGCTACGGGGTTCACGAAATTGTTGTGAAAGATGGCGGTAATCCCTGTGTGTTGTCCCTGGATACAAAGCAATTTTCCGTGGCGCCCGATGCGGTTCAGGAAATCGTCGATACGACAGGGGCCGGTGACAGTTTCAATGCGGGCTATCTGGCGGCGCGCCTGCTGAACACGGACCCGCTGGAGGCGGCAAAGCTTGGGCACCGCGTTGCGGGCCGGGTCATCCGGGAGCGTGGCGCACTTCTCGCCATGGCGTCGTTTTCCGATCTTGTTGCAGGGTGATTGGTGTTGATTCGTTTCCCCGCCCGGTGCTCAATGGTTCGATGAAAGCGGGTGCGCAATGATCAATACGATGGAACTGGCAAAGCAGGTGACGGCCACAGGCAGGCGGAGCGGCGGGCGCGAAGGCCGGCGGGCCTTGCGGGCGGTTCCCATGGCCTCGTTTCCAACGCTGGTGCGCAATATCCCGACCTACCAGATGGTGCCCGACGAGGCGGTGGAGCTCATTCACGACGAGTCGATGAAAATCCTCGAGGAAGTCGGCTGCGAATTCCGCGATGACGAGGCCATATCCATGTGGAAGGCGGCGGGGGCTGACGTTACGGGCACGCGGGTGCGGATCGACCAGGCGCTGCTGATGAGCCTGGTGGCGAAAGTGCCGCCGGAGTTCACGCTCAATGCGCGCAATCCGGAGCGCACGGTGAAGGTGGGCGGCAAAAACACGGTGTTCGTGCCAATGTATGGCGCGCCTTACGTGCGCGGGCTGGACGGTGAACGGCGCTATGGCTCGCTGGCCGATCTCAACAACCTTCACAAGCTGGCCTACATGTCGCCGGCCTTGCATTCCTCCAGCTCGATCATCTGCGAGCCCATGGAAATACCCGTGCCCAAGAGGCACCTGCATATCATTCATTCGGCGCTGAAACATTCCGACAAGCCCTTCATGGGCATCGTCACGTCAAAGGAGCGGGCCGAGGACGTGATGAAAATGTCGGGCATCGTGTTCGGCGAAGATTATGTGAAAGACAACACGGTGGTGGTGTCGATCACCAACTGCAATTCGCCGCTGGTGTGGGATGCAACCATGCTGGACGCGATGAAAGTTTACGCGCGGCATAATCAGCCGCTGATCCTGGCGCCGTTCGCGCTGTGCGGGGCTTCGACGTCCGCCTCTTCCATTGGCGCGGTGGCGCAGGTGAATGCGGAAGCACTGGCTGGCGTCGCCTTCACCCAGCTCATCCGCCCGGGCAGCCCGCAGATCTACGGCCAGTTCATGGTGACGGTGGACATGAAAACCGGCGCTCCCATGGGTGGCACGCCGGAAGCGGCGCAGATGATGTTTGTGATGGGGGCGCTGGCGCGGAAATACAATCTGCCCTGGCGCACCTCGGGATTCCATGTGGGCTCGAAGCTCAATGACGCGCAGGCCGGCTATGAATCCAACATGCTGATGCATGCGGCGATTCTTTCAGGCGCCAACTACATCTGGCATGTGGCGGGCTGGCTCGAGGCGGGCCTATGCTGCGGCTTCTCCAAATTCGTGACCGACGCGGAGCAGCTCCAGGGCTGGTATAAATATGCGCAAGGCCCCTCCTTCGCTGATTTCAAGGAGGCTATGGCGGCCATCCGCGAAGTGGGGCCAGCCGGGCATTTCCTCGGCACCAAACACACGCTTGAGCATTTTGTAGATGCGTTTTTCATGCCATCGGTCATGGATTTCAATCCGTTCGAACAGTGGTCAGCGGAGGGTGCCAAGGACCATGATGCAAGGGGCCGCGACAAGGCCGCCGCCATGCTCGCAGCCTATGAAGAACCCGCCATGGACCTGGGGATTGCCGACGGACTGAAGGACTTCATCGCGCGGCGCGAATCCGAATTGCCGAATACAGTGAGTTGAAAGATTTGCAGATCTTCGTGGATGCGGATGCCTGCCCGGTAAAGGAGGAGGCAGCGAAAGTCGCGGCGCGGCACAAGCTTGTCATTCACTATGTATCCAACTCCCACATGCGGCTGCCTTTCGGCGACAACGTCAAACGCGTCGTCGTTTCCGATGGGGCAGACGCTGCCGACGACTGGATTGCGGAGCAATGCGCCGCCGGCGATATTGTGGTCACAGCGGATATTCCCCTTGCCTCGCGGGCAATCAAGAAAGGGGCGCAGGTCATCTCGCACATCGGAAGGCCGTTCACCCAGGACAGCATCGGCATGGCTCTGGCGATGCGCGATCTGATGGCGCAACTGCGTGAAAGCGGCGAGATGCGCGGCAGCAATCCGGTGTTCGCGCCCAAGGACCGGTCAAACTTCCTGCAGGGGCTGGAAAATGCCATCCAGGTTGGCAAGCGGTCTGGCCCGTGAGCCCTGCCCCGTGTTAGCCTGCGCCGATGATTGATTATCTCACCTCGGCCCTGGCCACCCTGCTCGTTGTCGCCGACCCCATTTTCCTCAGCGCGCTGTTCCTCGGCCTCACGGCCAGTCTTTCGGCACAGGAACGGCGCGAAGTGGCGCTGCGCGGTTCCATCATCGCGTTTTGCATCCTGGTGGCAGCGGGGCTCGGCGGAGCAAAACTGCTGGACCTGCTGGGCATTTCGCTTTCGGCTTTTCGCATCGCCGGCGGATTGCTGCTCTTGTCGGCGGCAGCGGAAATGGTCTTCGACCGCCGCAGCCAAAGACTTCAGGCTACAGCGGATACGGCGGTGAGCGTTGACCACGTGAAAAATATCGCGGCGTTTCCGCTTGCCATTCCACTTATGGCGGGGCCGGGTGCTATCACCGCCATGATTTTGCTGGCGGGCAAGGCCGGCGGGCAGATTGAGCTGCTGGGCGGACTCTTTGGGATCACGGCGCTTGTGATGCTTGCCTGCTATCTCAGCTTTCTCATGGCCGAGCGGATTTCAAAGACCATGGGGGTAACGGGACGGGCGGTCATTTCCCGGCTGCTCGGAATCATCCTCGCCGCCCTTGCGGTGCAATTCGTGATCGACGGGGTTCTTGCGCTCGCCAACCCGTAGTGGGACTATAAACTTACAATAGGCTTTTAAACGTGTCTGGAAGACCCTACAGCGGGTTTCAGGGCGGGAGAGCTGGGTCTATAGCGGACAAGGGCAGATTCCCGCTTACGGGCCTGCCAGATGCCTTAGGATTAATTTCTATTTAAGGTTTTAAAATCCATGACGCACCGGGTGCGGGTGGAAAAAAGAGGGGTGAACGGCAGCAACCTTTAGCCGCCCACCCCTTTTACGAAGATGGCTTCAAAAGAAACCACCCCGCGACACGAGTGCTCTGTAATGAAAATGGGAGGATCCAAGACAGACGTGTGCATTGCAACATACTTTGCAAAGGCTGGGCCAGTTTGTTGGAGGTCTCTTGTATTTCGTTAAATATTTGAATTTGTATGATAAAATAGATTGCACAATCTTCTGTTGAGCATTTGCTCAAGCCGCTAAGCAAAAAATATGTGCAATGCAGCAATAAAAGAACAGCAAATCATTTGGGATGATTGGTTTTTAGCCACTGGCCAAAGCGGTTCAACGCTTCCTGCAACTGGGCTGGATCGCGGAGGTAACACATGCGCATGAAACCTTCGCCGTCGGCGCCAAAGGCCGAGCCTGGGGCAAAGCCAACGCCTGCCTCATCGATGAGGCGACGGGCAGTGGCGGCGGAATCCGTCATGCCCTCAATTTTGAAGAACATGTAGAAAGCCCCGGTGGGGACTTCAAAGCGGATCTGGGGGAATTCGCGGAGGAAATTCACCACGAGATCGCGGTTGGCCAGGGCCCGGGTGACCTGCATGGCAATAAATTCGTCACCATTATCAAGGGCGGCAACGCAGCCGCGCTGCAGGAAAGCGGCGGTGCCGCTGGTGTTGTACTGGATGATCCGTTCAATCACCGGGCCTAATTCCCGCGGGGCCTGGAGCCAGCCCACACGCCAGCCGGTCATGGCCCAGTTCTTGGAAAATGTGTTGGCGAGCAGGAGACGCTCCTCGACGTCGCAGACATCAAGAAAGGAGGGAGCGCGGGCTTCGTTCTTGGCGCCATAGTAGAAGCGGGAATAGACCTCATCGCCGAACATCCAGATGTCATGCTTGCGGCAGACATCGCGGATGGCAATGAGATCATCGCGCGAGGCGGTCCAGCCCAGGGGATTGGATGGTGAATTGAGGCAAATCGCCCTGGTGCGGGGCGTGATGGCGGCAAAGAGGCGGTCAAAATCAAGGGACCACTTTCCATTGCGGAATTCCATCGGCACTTCAATGGGGCGCGAGCCCTGCAGGCGCAGGGGCCCGGCGTAATTGGGCCAGGCGGGGGAAGGAATGATCACCTCATCATCTTCCCCGGCAATCATCTGAATGGCGGTCTGGATCGCCTGCATGCCGCCGCCGGTGACGAAGAAATTCTCAGAACTGAAATCGCGGCCAAAGTGGCGGGTGTGGTAGCGGGCCAGCGCTTCCCTCAGTTCCGGAATGCCGCGCTGCCAGGTGTAAAAGGTTTCGCCCTTGAGGAGGCTTTCGGCGGCAGGCTTGCAGAAGGCTTCCGGGGTTGGAAGATTCCCCTCTCCTGCCCAGAGCGGAATGACGCCGGGCCGGCCGAAGCCATACATGGCGGCCTTGACGATCCCGCTGTCTGGTTCGGCCTGGGCTGGTCTGGTGATGCTCAAGAGATGGGACTGGTTTTTCATAGGCGTCCTTAGAGCAAAGGAAGGGCCCGGATGTCCAGCACCCGGGCCCATATCAGTCATGCCAAAGACGCTTACTTCTTTTTGGCAGTCACCAGCGCGTCGCGAATTTCCTTGAGCAGGACTTCGGTGGTCGAAGCTGGCGGCGGCGGGGCTGGCTTCTCGGCCTTTTTCAACCGGTTCGAAATCTTGACAAGCTGGAAGAGAATGAAGGCAATGATCAGGAACTGGATCAGGACAGTGATGAAACTGCCATAGGCAAAGGTGGCGCCCTGGGCCTTTGCCGCCTCGAGGGTAGGCGCCGTGACATCAGAGGAAAGCCCGAAGAAATAATTGTTGAAATCGAGGCCGCCAAATATGGCACCAATCACCGGCATGATCAAATCATCAACGATCGAAGCGACGATTTTTCCAAAGGCAGTGCCGATGATGACACCGACGGCGAGGTCAAAGGCATTGCCTTTGAAGGCAAAATTCTTGAATTCTTCCAGCATCTTAATCCCCTTTCTTAATTTCGCTTATCAACTTGAAAACGCGACTCGCGATAGTGCTGGCATCCGCATAGCATAAGTCACGCCGCGGGCGATAAAGAAAACACTCAGTGCGGCCCAGAGCCCGTGATTGCCGAAATTGCGTTCCAGAACCCACCAAGATGCAAGGTAAATCATGAGTGACAGCACCATCATGTTGCGCATGTCGCGCGTTGCCATGGCGCCGGTGAAAATGCCGTCGAACTGAAAACAGATGGTGCCGAGCAGCGGGGTGAGCGCGGTCCAAAAAAGATAGTGCCTTGCTGTTTCGCGCACCTCGGGATTGACCGTCATCAGATCGATGAACCAAGGTCCGGCGAACCAGATGATGGCGCTGCAGATGGTTCCCACAACCAGAGCCCACAGGGTCGTGAGCCTGATGGCGCGATTGAAGCGGGCGCGATTTTTGGCGCCGACGGACTGGCCCACCAGGGCCTCGGAGGCATAGGCGAAGCCATCGATGAGATAGGCGGCCACCTCAAAGAAATGCAGCAGCACGGCGTTGGCGGCAATGGTCACATCGCCGGCGCGGGCGCCGCGCGCCGCGAACCAGGCGAAGGCGAACACGAGGCACAGGGTGCGGATCATGATGTCGCCATTGGCGCTGAGGGTGCGCAGGACTTTCTCACGGTCCCAGATCTGCGCCCAACTCGCCCAGGCTTTGGTCTTGTGGACAGTGCGCCAGATGAGAATGCCACCGAGGAGGACGGCCGAGATTTCGGCGATCAGGGCGGAAAGGCCCACGCCATCGGCGGTCATGCCAAGCGAGAGCACGAACCAGGCGCCGAGCGCCATGTTCACAAGGTTGAGAAAGATCTGGACGACGAACGCGATGGCGGCGCGGCCCTGGCCGATGAACCAGCCGAGGATGCAGAAATTCGTGAGGGCAAAGGGTGCCGACAGAATGCGGTAGCGGAAGTAGATTTCGCCTTGGGCGCGCATTTCCGGCGAACCGCCCATCAGGTCAAAGGCCACTTTCTCGATGAGGGGGCTGGCGATAATCAGGCAGAGGCCGACGGTGACGGCAATGGCCAGGGCGCGCAGGAGAACGGCGATGACCTCGGCACTGTCGCCGGCGCCTACGGCCTGCGCCGAAAGGCCGCCGGTGGAGAGGCGAAGAAAGCCAAAGCCCCAGAACAGGAAAGAGAAAATCAACGAGCCAATGGCAATGGCGCCAATATAGTGGGCCTCGGGCAATTGCCCGATCACTGTAGTGTTGACCACGCCGATCAGCGGTTCAGTAACATTCGACAACATGATCGGCACGGCAATGGTGAGCACCGAACGGTGGCTGACCGGCATGAGCGTGATGGAGGATTTCATAAGCCCCGTGTTGCTTTAGCGTACCCGCCGAGTCAAGCTCAGCGAAGATGAGCCAATTGCCACAGAAATTTCAGGACTGGTTTGCGGGGCGGGGCTGGAGTCCGCGGGCGCATCAGCTTGCAATTCTGGAGCACGCGATGAAGGGGGAAAGCGCGCTGCTCATTTCGCCAACGGGCGGCGGCAAGACCCTTGCCGGATTCCTGCCGAGCCTTGTGGAGCTTTCCGAGGCGCATGAGCGCAAGGGCATTCACACGCTTTACATTTCGCCGCTCAAGGCACTGGCGGTGGATATCGCGCGCAACCTTGAAGCGCCGGTGCTGGAGATGGGGCTGCCAATCAGCATTGAAACGCGCACCGGCGACACGCCGCATTCTCGACGCAAGCGCCAGAGGGAACATCCGCCCGACATTCTGATCACCACGCCGGAACAGGTTTCGCTGCTCATTGCCGATGCGGGGGCGGCGCATATGCTGCGCCATCTCAAAGCCATCATTCTCGATGAGTTGCATTCGCTGGTGACCTCCAAGCGGGGCGTGCTGCTGTCGCTGGCGCTTGCGCGGGTGCACAGCATTGCGCCGGAGGCGCGGCGCATCGGCCTTTCAGCAACTGTGGCTGATCCGGAAGCTTTGCAACACTGGCTGGCGCCAACAGGAAACGGCCCGGTTCCGTTGGTCATGGGAAGTGCGGGTGCGGCGCCGCTCATCCGCATTCTGAAATCGGCGGAGCGGGTGCCGTGGTCGGGGCATTCCTCGCGCTATGCGATCGAAGAAGTCTATGAGGAAATCACCCGGGCCAAGATGACGCTGATTTTCGTCAACACGCGCAGCCAGGCGGAAATGACTTTTCAATGGCTGTGGGAGGCCAATGAAGCGAACCTTCCCATCGCCCTCCACCATGGTTCTCTCGATGTGGGCCAGCGGCGCAAGGTGGAAGCGGCCATGGCGGCGGGAAAACTGAAGGCCGTGGTCTGCACCTCGACGCTTGATCTCGGCATTGACTGGGGCGATGTGGACCTTGTCATTCATGTGGGAGCGCCCAAGGGCTCCAGCCGCCTGCTGCAGCGCATCGGCCGTTCCAACCACCGGCTTGACAGCCCGAGCGAGGCGCTGCTGGTTCCGTCCAACCGGTTTGAGGTGCTGGAATGCGAGGCGGCGCTGCAGGCGGCCAAGGAGAATGCCCAGGACACGGAATACCCGGCGGTTCTCAAACTGGATGTGCTGGCCCAGCATATTCTGGGTCGGGCCTGCGCGGGGCCATTCGATGCGGACGAATTTTTTGCCGAGGTGACGCGGGCCTGGACCTATCGCCACCTGACGCGGGCGGATTTCGATGCAGCAATGGACTATGTGGCGACCGGCGGATACGCGCTCCGCGCCTATGAGAAATATGCCAAGCTGAAACGCCGGGAAGACGGGCTGTGGCGTCTGACGCATCCGCTGATTGCCCAGCAATACCGGCTGAACATGGGAACCATTGTCGAGGCGGCGATGCTGAAGGTGCGAATCGCCAGCGTGAAGCGCCGGGGCGGCAAGCGGATCCTCACCGGCGGGCGGAGCCTGGGGGAACTGGAAGAATGGTTCCTCAGCCAGCTTTCGATCGGCGACACGTTCCGTTTTGCCGGCGAGGTTTTGCGTTTTGAAGGCCTCGATGAATTCGGCGCCCTGGCGACGCGCACTTTTGACAGCGACCCCATGGTTCCATCCTACGAGGGCGGGAAATTCCCGCTCTCGACCTATCTGGCGGAGCGGGTCCGCGAAATCCTGAGCAGCCCGGCCAAGTGGAAAACCCTGCCGCTGCAAGTTCAGGACTGGCTTGCCACGCAGCGCCAGAAGTCGGTCATCCCGCGGGCCCACCAGATGCTGGTTGAAACCTTTCCGCGGGCGGAGAAGCATTACCTGGTGTGCTACCCCTTTGCCGGACGGCTGGCCCAGCAAACCCTAGGCATGCTGCTGACAAGGCGGCTGGAGCGCTGGGGGGCGCAGCCGCTGGGGTTTTCGGCTTCCGAATATGCGCTGGTCATCTGGACGGTGCGCGATGTCTCGCTGATGATTTCATCCGGCAGGCTGTCGCTGGAAAGGCTTTTCGACGAAGACATGCTGGGCGATGACCTCGAGGCGTGGCTGGCGGAATCAAATCTGATGAAGCGCACCTTCCGCAATGCGGCGATCATTGCCGGACTGATTGAGCGGCGCTGGCCGGGAAAGGAAAAAACCGGGCGGCAGGTGACGGTCAATTCCGATCTGATCTATGACGTGCTGCGCTCGCACCAGCCGGACCATATCCTGCTCCGGGCGGCGTGGGACGATGCGGCCGACGGGCTCATCGACATCCACCGGCTGGGGAACCTGCTGAAGCGCATCAAGGGCCAGCTCCTGCATCGGGCGCTTGAAATGGTATCACCCCTCGCAGTTCCGGCGCTGCTTGAGATCAGCCGCGAATCAATTTACGGCGAGGCCCATGATGCCCTTCTCTCCGAAGCTTCCGGCGCCCTCATCGACGAGGCCATGGGGCTTGTCTAAGGAGCACCGCATAAGCCTCAACGGGCTCGATTTCATCCCCGATCTTTCGGGCGCGCTGTTCGCTCCCGCGTTCAAGGCGCTGCTCATCGCCGACCTGCATCTGGAGAAGGCCTCCAACATGGCGCGGCGCGGGGTGCATCTGCCACCCTATGATACGCGGGCCTCGCTGGCGCAACTGGAAGCAGTCATTGCCCAGACCAGGCCAGAGCAGCTGATTTTCCTCGGCGACAGTTTTCACGACGACGGGGCGCGCGAGCGGATTGACGTGGAGGATCTGGCGCGGCTGCGGCGCATTTCGGAAAGTGCCGCAACAGTCTGGATTACCGGCAACCATGATCCGCATCCGCCAACCGACATTGGCGGACGCATTGCCGATCACGTGGTGCTGGGCGGGGTGACGCTGCGGCATGAACCGGCACAATTGGGGGAAGAAGATTTTGAAATTTCCGGCCATCTGCATCCGGGAAGTGCGGTGAGCCAGCGGGGCAAACGCATCCACTGCAAATGCTTCATCGCCGACGGCCACCGCCTGATCATGCCGGCGTTCGGAAGTTTCACCGGCGCCCTCAGCATCTCAGCGCCGCCGTTCCGAGGGCTCTACGATGAAAGAAATTTCCATGTCTGGATGCTGAGCCAGCGGGCGATCTACAAATTTCCCGGCAAGCGCGTCAGCTAACTTAGGCCCTAGCCTGCCCGTTTCTGCAACTGGCTAATGAGATCAGCGGTAACCTCGCCGGTCACCTTCAAGCCGTACTGGAGCTGGAACAGGCGGATGGCGTTGGTGGTGCGGACTCCCATCCGGCCATCGGGTTCGCCAATGTTGAAGCCGAGCTTGTTCAAAAGCCGCTGGGCTTCGCCGATGGGATCGGCTGCTGCCTGCTGCTTTTCAACGGCGGTTTCAGCGGGCGGGCTTTGCGAAACAGACTGGGGAGCCTGCCAGGCAGGATCCTGGATGGTCACCACATTGGCGTTTTCAGGGGCCTGCTTCGGGGCCCAGGCCCGGGCCCTGGCGCGAACGGTTTCAACCACGAGGGGAGAGAGGTTTTGCGAAAGCACTTCGGCACGTTTCCTTGCATCCTCGTCTTTCTGGCTCGCGGCGACCAGATACCAGAACAGGGCTTCGTCGACATTGGCTTTCGTACCCAGGGCGCGCTCGTACATCACAGCGAGGTTGAACTGGCTGTCCTTCAGACCATTATTGCTGGCGGCCAGAAACCATTTGTAGGCCATATCGTAATTGGGCTTTCCGGCCTCGGTTCCGGCGGCAATCACGGCAGCGTTGTGCATTGCCTTGACGTTGCCCTGGGCGGCGGCGCGCTCATACCAGACAAGGGCGGTCGCCGTATCCTTGGGCACACCACGGCCGCGCTCAAACAGCGTCGCAAGGCGGTATTGGGCCGGAGCCAGGCCGGCAAGGGCTGCCTTCTGATACCAGTGGGCGGCGCGGGTCACGTCCTGGGTGACGCCTTCGCCATCGAGATAGCGGGTGGCGACAATGAATTGCGCCGACGCATCGCCCCTTTCGGCGGCGCTGCGCAGGGCCTGCGAGCCTAATTCCGCCGGAGGCATTTCACGTTCACCTGTTGCCGTGCCAGGTTCGGCGACAATTGAGGCGAGAGTGGCATCGGTCTTTTGGTTCGGCATGGAACCGGTGAGGATTTCGTCGATGGAGCTGGGCCCATCGCTGCCAGCCATCGGGACCTTGTCAACGGTCTTCTCCGCAAGAGCCTGGCTGCTCGCGCCTGGAGATGTTGAGTTGCTCTGCGTGGTCGGAAGGCCGGGTTGAACCGAGTCCTCAATCGGGGCGGAAGGCTGGCTCGAGCTGGACTTCTGCGGCTTGCTGAGCATGTTGAAGGTGAAGGCAGACACGGCCGCCAGCAGCACCAAACCTGCGAGCACCAGGGTGCGGCGCTTGTTGCTGGTCTTGGTGATGTCCGGCTTGATTTCCGGCGGCAGTTTTTCACCGGTGGGAATCTCGCGGGCCGGCTTTGAAGCGGCCTTCATGAAGGGCAGGTTCATTCTCTTGCGGCCCGACTTGGCGCTTGGCGCGAGGCTGGCGAGAATGCTCTTCTGCGCCGAGGCCTGGGCGGCGCGGCGGGCGGCGGTGATGAAGTCGTCGTTGGCGGGATCCGAATCGTCAGGCGAAGTGGCCTCCCCGCCCGGCATTGTCGATTTGGAGAGCCAATCCATCAGGGGATTGGCATGTGACGCTTCCGGCGCCTGGCGTTCAGCTTCGGAGGACGACGGCAATGACGCGGCTTCAGGCTGGGGCGCCTCGGCATCCGGCGCCGGTTCCCCGGTGTAGGTCTCATCCTGCCAGTTTCCGGCAGCGGCCGGCTCGGCAGGCGCTGCGTGTGTGCCATGGGCCGCGGCTGCGGCTACCTGCTGGCCAACGGCCGCGGTTTCCAGTTCGGCCAATTTGCTGACCACTTGCTCGAGCGTATCGTGGACGGCCCGCAGGGTTTCCTGATTGCGCTGGTCGGCGCCGATGGCGCTTTCACGCACCGCCTGCAGGCCATCCTCGAGGGCCTTCAACTCCGGCGAGCTTCCCAGCGAGAGCGGGGTTGCGCCCGGGGCATTCAGGATGCGGTCCGCCATCCGGTTGGCGGCATCCTCGGCCACATCCTTGGCCCAATCCCGGCTCTGCTCGACGCTGTCGAACAACTGGTTGATGGCACGCTCGATGGTTTCGAGATGGCCGAGCTGGTGTTCGGTCTGGCCAACGCGGTCGGCGACTTCGGAGATTTTCTGTTCAAGGGCTATCTGGGCCTGGCCATCGCCTTGCGCGCGCATTGCCTCGTCGAGGCGGTAGTCAAGCTCGGCCATGCGGCGCTCAAGATCGCTCACCTGGGGATTACTGCCCGCCAAATTCTGGCTCTGCTCAAGGCGCTGGCTGATATCAACGAGGCGCCGGTCCATGTCGGCCAGAGGCCGCATATCCGGGCCCTGGGCGACGCGGGTTGAGAGTTGCTCAAGGGCAACGCGGAGCGCATGGACATCGCGATCCGAGGCAGTATCGGCGCGGGCGCTGTCGATCCGTTGATTGAGTGCGGCGATTTCCGAGCGCAACTTCTGGATTTCGGCGCTGGTGCTGCCGCCCTGGCCGGAGAACGCGGTTTGCGCCTCCTTCAAGAGGCTCAAGATGCGCTTTTCAATTTCGCGAAGTTCGGCTTGCGTGGCCTGAACCGCGGCGGTCTGGGCCTTTGAGGCCAGCTGCTCGGAGGTTTCACGCACCGCTTCGATCCTCTCGGCGAGCCGGGAAAGCTCGGTGCGCAGGACATCGGAAGGGCCCGCATCAGACTTGCTCTCGGTGCGCTCCACCCGGCTGGCCAGCTCGCTCAAGCGTGATTCAAGGCTGGTGAAGGCCGGGGCCGATTGCAGGATCTGCTCGCTGGTGGACGAAGTCGCGCGCTGGGCCATTTCCGCCATGCGGTCCTGCATGGCCTTCAGGCTGTCGCGGGTGCGGCGCTCGCTGATTTCCATATGCTCGACAATATTGCGGACAGCGGTTTCCAGGGACTTGAGGGCGGCCGGCTCCTCCGCCTTGGCCATTGTCGGCATCTTGGCGGTCTGCAGCACCTGCCGGCTCAAGACAGCGAGGCGCTCATTGACGGCGGTGAAGGCCTCAACGGTCTGGCGCTCGTTGCTTTCGATGCGATTGAGAATCTTGTTGAGGTTCTCCTCATCCTCCAGCCGGGTCTCAGAGACATATCCGGCGGGGGCCGTTTGCTGCTCACGGCGCGCTATGCGGGAGAGCTGTTCGGCAATGTCTTCAAGGCGGATCGAGGTTTCAGCGCGGGCCGGCGCGGCACGCTGATGGCGTGGCGGCGGGGCAGATTCCTGGTCATCGGCGGAATCGAGGATTTTGGAGTTGAGCCATTCGCCAAGAGTCATTCCGGAGCGACGCGCCGCCTCCTTCGCGGCCTCGCGGGTTTCCGGCTCGATGCCCTTTACACTCCACGGAATTCCCGGTTTCATTCGCTCTTCCACTTTTGACGTCACCTTGGATTCCCCGTGTTTCCCGAAAGACGAATCTCAGGCGCATGAATTCTTGCCTTCCCTAGAAGTTAACGTTTTTGGTAAATATTCAGTTAAGTATCTGTTTTTTTCTTGTATTTATCATTTACCACTTCGTAACATCTGGACCCATCGTGCCCCTTTCATCCACTCTTGCCTTCCTCGGAAACTCCCTCGACCGTTGCGCCAACCAAAGATCCGACGAGGGCTGGCTCTCCGGCTTGCTGATGCAGCCGTCATCGCGGCACATCCACATGAGCGACGACAAAACCTTTATCAGGGAGGGAAAGCTGCAAACCTTCGAAGCGGCCAAGGCACGGGAATGCATTCTCCTCGGCGTCGATGCCGAAGGGGCCGGCTGGTTTGCCAGCGTGGCTGAGGCCGAGGATAACCTCGTGGATCTGCGCAGCCTCGCCGCGGCAGGAACGCTGGCGCAGGGCGAACTCGCCATCCTGGCCCAGGCGCGTTCGCTCCTGCATTGGCATTCGCACCATGGGTACTGCGCCAATTGCGGGATCAAGACCGAAATGCGCGACGCGGGCTACCGCCGGCATTGCACGGCGTGCGGCACGGATCATTTCCCGCGCACCGATCCGGTCATCATCATTGCGGTGCGCCATAAGGCCCGCATGCTGCTCGGGCGGCAAAGCGCCTGGCCCGACGGCATGTATTCGACGCTTGCGGGCTTCATGGAGCCAGGTGAGACCATTGAAGAGGCGGCACGGCGGGAAGTTTTCGAGGAAGCCGGAATCCGGGTGGGCGACATCAGGTTCCATCTGAACCAGCCCTGGCCCTTTCCATCAAGCCTGATGATCGGGCTGATCGGCGAGGCGCTCAACGACGACATCGTAATCGATCCCAAGGAACTTGAGACGGCGCGCTGGTTTGAAGAACAAGAAGTGCGTGCGATGCTGGACGGAAGACATGCGCAGGGACTGAAAGCCCCCCAGCCGCTTGCCATTGCCCATCACCTCATTCGTGCCAGCCTTCAATCATCCTGAGAAGGCGCCATCCGGCGGGCGAATTCCGCGCGGTAGGGACTTGCCTTGTAAACGCCGAGAACGCGCATGTAAGAGGTGAAAAAGGCGAGCTCCTCAAGAGCGAGGCGCACGCTGCGCTGTTCCGGATGGCCTTCGATATCGGCATAGAACTGGGTGGCGGAGAACTGTCCCTCGATCTGGTAGGATTCGAGCTTCGTCATGTTCACGCCGTTGGTGGCAAAGCCGCCCATGGCCTTATAAAGGGCGGCTGGAACGTTCCGTACACGGAAGATGAAGCTGGTGATGATGGGCTCGGTACCCAAGGCGGCTTCTTGGGCGGCGGCTGAAAGCACCACAAAACGTGTGGTATTGTGGGCTTCGTCCTCAATATCCTCGCGAAGAATTTCAAGGCCATAGATCTTCGCCGCCAGTTTCGAAGCGATGACAGCGCGGGCCTTGTCCTTGCTTTCGGACAATTCACGGGCTGCTCCGGCGGTATCCACCGCAACCACCGCTTTCAAGCCAAGTTCGTGGATGACCTTGCGGCATTGGCCCAGGGCATGGACATGGCTGTGGATGGATTTGACGGTGCCCAGTGCCACGCCCGGCATGGCAAGGAGCTGGTGATGGACGCGCAGAAAATACTCACCCACGATGTGCAGGTTGGCGGCGGGCATGAGATGATGAATATCGGCGACGCGGCCGGCGACGGAATTATCGATGGGGATCATGGCAAGGGCTGCCTCGCCATCCTTCACGGCCTGGAAGGCATCCTCGAAGGTGCGGCAGGAGAGCGGCTCGAAATCCGGATAGGCCTCAATGCAGGCAATGTGGGAATTGGCGCCGGGTTCGCCCTGGTAGGCGATTTTCGCTTTCATGATTTTTTCCTTAACATCAAACGTGCCGCTTCGAGATCCGGGGGGGCGCTGACACTGAGCGGCAGTGAATCCACGCGCACCACCGCCATGCGCAGGTCATTGTCCAGGGCGCGAAGCTGTTCCAGCTTGCGGATGGCTTCGCGGGTGCTGACCGGCAGGCTGGCAAAACGGTCAAGGGCCTCACGCCTGTAGGCGTAGACGTTGATATGCCGCCAGAAGGGCGCGTCATGCTCGGGGCCGGGGCTGCGCACAAAATCTCTGGTGTAAGCCACCTCACGGCCTTCGCCGAGGGGGGCAATCGTCTTGACGATATTCGGGTTGCGGACATCCGCTTCGGTATCGATACGGGTGGCGATGGTGGCAATATCCACCGTTTCATTGGTGAGGCCTGCAAGGCAGCGCTGGATTGCCAGGGGGTCGATGGTTGGCAAATCCCCCTGGAGATTGACCACCGCGGTGAATTTTCCCTGGGGATCACGGAGTTTCAGGGCGGCGGCAACCCGGTCCGAGCCGGAGCGCAGCGCGGGGTCAGTGGCGAGGGCATCGCCCCCATGGCTGCGGATGGCATCGGCAATTTCATTCTCGGCGGCGGCCACCAGAACCTTGCCCACATTGGCTTCAACCGCCCGCTTCCAGACATGGACGATCATGGGGATGCCATGAATGTCGGCCAGGGGTTTTCCGGGCAACCGCACGGAAGCCATGCGGGCGGGAATGACGACTATGGTATTATTGAATTCAATCATGGACTTGATTCTAGGCGCGGCAAATTGTTCAAGGGCCCTTATACGTATTGCAGGGCAGCAGAGAAACAATTAGTTTCCGGCCCGCATATGTGGTTTCAAAGGACCGGCTAGCTCCATGGAAAGTTTCGAATTCAACAAGATCGCAGGCGCAGTCCTGGCGACCGCTTTGGTCGTATTTGGCCTGAAAGAGTTGTCCGCCGCCATTTACCACAGCGAAACACCGGAAAAACCGGGCTACGCAATCGAGGTTGCCGAGGCAGGCGCCACCGGTGAGGCCCAGGCGGCTACGGGCCCGGCGGTTTCGCTTGGCACGTTGCTGGCTTCGGCTGACCCCGCAAAAGGGGCATCTGGCGCCAAGGCCTGTGCGGCCTGCCATGATTTCACCAAGGGGGGGCCCAACAAGACCGGCCCCGGACTTTGGGATGTGGTTGAGCGTGGAATCGCTGCCCATGAAGGCTTTGCCTATTCGGACGGGATGAAGGCCCGCTCTGCAGAGAAATGGACCTATGAAAACTTGGACGCCTTCCTCAAGGACCCGAAAACCGCTACGCCCAAGACAAAAATGGTCTATGCGGGCGTGAAAAGGGACCAGGCGCGGGCCGACATCATCGCCTATCTGGCCTCGCTTTCGGATGCGCCGAAGCCGTTTCCGGCCCCGTAAGCGCTGCAATCATTGCCAAAAATTAACACCGGCACGGGTTTGCCGGTGTTTTCTTTTGGGGCAAGCCATGCGTATCTAATATAACGAGTCGAGACTGGAGATACATGACCATGGGCATCAGCCGCAGGACCATCCTGAAACTGGCAGGCCTCACGCCATTGGCAAAAATTCCCGGTGTTTCCCTTGCCCAGGCCCAAGACCGGCAATTCCGCCACGCGCTGACCCTGTTTGATGACATCAAGTACGGGCCTGACTTCACCCATTTTGACTATGTGAATCCGGCGGCGCCGAAGGGCGGCAAAGTCCGCCTTTCCGCCGTTGGATCATTCGACAGTTTGAATCCTTACACTTTCAAGGGTGACCCGGGCCCGGGGACAACCAACGAAACCCTGCTCACCTCGTCACTTGATGAACCCTCCACAGAATACGGACTGGTAGCGGAAAGCGTGTGGTTTCCCGATGACTGGTCCTCGGCGGTTTACCGGCTGCGGCCCGAGGCGCGTTTCCATGACGGAAAGCCGATGACTCCAGAAGACGTGGTGTGGAGCATGCAGGCGCTGCGGGACTCACATCCATTTTACAACGCCTATTACAAAAACATTTCGTCCGTGGAGCAGACCGGCGATCATGAAGTGACCTTCACGTTCTCGGAAAAAGGCAACCGGGAACTGCCCCTGATCACGGGCCAGCTTGCAGTTTTGCCGAAGCATTGGTGGACGGGCAAGGATGCCAGCGGCAAGCAACGAAACATCCAGGAAACCACCATGGAAGTTCCGCTGGGTTCCGGGCCTTATAAGGTAGCCACGGTAAAGTCAGGTGCTTCCATTGTGCTGAAGCGCGTCGCGGACTACTGGGGCAAGGACCTTCCGGTGAATGTGGGCCAGGATAATTTCGACGAGATTGAATACATTTATTTCCGCGATACCAATGTTGCGCTGGAAGCCTTCAAGGGCGACCAATATGATTACCGGCTTGAATCGAGTTCAAAAGACTGGGCGACGGGCTATGACTTTCCGGCCCTCAAAAACGGACGCTGCATCAAGGAAGAAATTACCCTCAAGCAGGTTGAAGGGATGCAGTGCTTTGCCCTCAACCTGCGCCGGGCGAAATTCCAGGATGTGCGGGTGCGCAAGGCCCTGAACCTTGCCTTCGACTTTGAATGGGCCAACGCGAATTTGTTTTATGGCCAATACACGCGCTCGCGGAGTTTCTTCAACAATTCCGAGATGGAAGCCAAGGGCCTGCCCTCGCCTGAAGAACTTGCCCTGCTCGAGCCCCTGAAAGAGCAACTGCCGGCGGAAGTGTTCACCACGGAATACGCCAATCCGGTGAGCAACAATTCCACCGAGCGGCGCAAGAATTTGCGCGAGGCATCCAGGCTCCTGGCGGAGGCGGGCTGGAACGTGACCCAGGACGGCAACAAATCCGTGTTGAAAAATGCCGCGGGCGAAAGGCTGAACCTCGAGTTTCTCCTCGACTCTCCAACTTTTGAACGCATTACACTGCCCTACAAGCAGCAGCTGGAATTGCTGGGCATCGGCGTCAGCATCAAGACGGTCGACGGGGCCCAGTATGAACGCCAGACGCAGACATTTGACTATGACATCATCGTGGGCAATTGGGGGCAGTCCCTGTCGCCGGGCAATGAGCAGCGTGATTTCTGGGGTTCGGCGGCGGCCGATACCAACGGCAGCCGCAATTATATTGGCATCAAGAATCCGGTCATCGACAAGCTCATTGAAGCAATCATCTTCGCGAAGGACCGGGAGGGATTGACCACGGCCTGCAAGGCGCTCGACCGGGCCCTGATCTGGAATCACTATCTGGTTCCCCACTGGTATGTTGCTTACGAACGCACGGCGCGCTGGGACCGCTTTGGAAAGCCGGAGACATTGCCGGATTATTCCATTGGCTTCCCGACGGTCTGGTGGTGGGACAAGGATAAGGCAGCGAAGGTGGCGAAGGGATGAGGCTGCGCCTTCTCGGCATCGCTCTCTGCGCATGCGCGGCACAGTTTCTTGCATCTTACAGCCAGGCCACGCCGAGCCACGGAATTTCGGTATTCGGCGAACTCAAGTACCCGGCCAGTTTCAGCCATTTTGATTACGTAAACCCGGATGCGCCCAAGGGCGGGCGCATGGCGCTGATCGGCATCGTGGCCAATGACACCTTCGACAGCTTCAACGGCTATATCCTCAAGGGTGATGCGGCCCAAGGGCTGGCCATGCTGTTCGACACGCTCATGGCGCGGGCCATGGACGAGCCGGATGCGGTTTACGGGCTGGTGGCAAAAACCGCCGATCTGGCGGCGGACCGCAAGAGCCTGGTTTTCGAGCTGCGTCCGGAAGCGAAATTTGCCGATGGCGCGGCGCTTACCTCCGAAGATGTCTGCGACAGTTTCCGCCTGCTATCAACTCTTGGCCACGAAAACATCAGGCTCACGATAAAGGATGTGGAGGCGTGCGACGCGGTCGCGCCACATACGGTGCGCTACCGCTTCAAGAGCGGCGGCATCCGCGACCTGCCGCTGAGCATTGCGGCCCTGCCGATTTTCTCCAAGGCGTACTATGCCCAGCATGATTTCGCCACGACCAGCCTCGAAGCGCCTCTGGGCTCCGGGCCCTACAAAATCAAAAGCTACCGCACCGGTGAATATGTGGCCTACGAGCGGCGTGCCGACTATTGGGCCAAGGACCTTCCGGTCAACCGCGGGCGGCATAACCTGGACGAGGTGCGCTTTGACTATTTCCGCGAGCGCACGGCGGGCTTCGAAGCGCTCAAATCCGGCGTGATCGACCTTCGCGAGGAATACACCTCGCGCGACTGGGCCACGGCCTATGATTTCCCGGCGATCAAGGATGGCCGGGTCAAGCAGACCATCTTGCCAGATGAGACGCCTTCAGGGGCACAAGGATATTTCTTCAACCTGCGGCGGGAGAAATTCCAGGACATCCGGGTGCGCCGGGCCTTCAACCTGGCCTTTGATTTTGAGTGGACAAACAAGAACCTTTTCTATGGTCTCTATGACCGCACGGCGAGCTTCTTTGAATCGTCGCCACTGAAAGCGGTCGGCGCGCCGCCTGCCGAAGAGCTCGCGATCCTTGAACCGATGCGCGCCACATTGCGGCCGGAGGTTTTTTTGACGCCCGAACTGCCGCCGGTCAGCGATGGTTCCGGCCGTGACCGCAAACTTTTGCGGCAGGCGTCCGAGCTTCTTGACCAAGCGGGCTGGGTTGCAGAAAATGGTGTGCGCAGAAACGCCAAGGGCGAAGCCCTTTCGGCCGAATTCCTCATTGAGAGCCCGATCTTCGAACGGGTGCTCGGGCCCTATGTGAAGAACCTGAAGCTCATCGGAATCGACGCCAGCATCCGCATTGTCGACGACGCGCAATACCAGTCACGGCGCAAGAGTTTCAATTATGACATCCTCTCCAGCCGCTTCGGCTCCGACGTGACGCCGGGGACCGGGCTCCGGGTTTTCTTTGGAACCGCTTCTGCCGATGCGCCGGGAAGTTTCAACGTTTCCGGGGTCAAGAGCCCCGCCATCGACTCGCTGATCGAGCAGGTGATCTCCTCCAACAGCCGCAAGGACCTTGATATCGCCGGGCGGGCGCTTGACCGGGTTCTGCGCGCCGAGCATTTCTGGGTGCCCAACTGGCACAAGGCCAGCCACTGGATTGCCCACTGGGACCGCTACGGGCGGCCCGCCATCAAGCCTAAATATGACCGTGGCATTGTCGATACCTGGTGGTATGACACGGCCAAAGGAAACTGAATCGCACCATGGGCGCCTATATCTTGAAACGCATACTGCTGATGGTTCCGACGCTTCTCGGCATCATGCTGATGACCTTCACCGTCATCCAGTTCGTGCCGGGCGGGCCCATCGAGCAGGTGATCGCGAAGATGCAGGGCACCGACACGGATGCCACGGCGCGGATCAGCGGCAATGCGGGCAACGAGGCAGGCGGCAACGAGCAATCGCAACTGGGCGGGGATGCCGGAATCAAATACAAGGGGGCGCAGGGGCTGGACCCGGAATTCATCAAGTCGCTGGAGAAGCAGTTCGGCTTCGACAGGCCGGTGCATGAACGCTTCCTGAAGATGATCGGCGACTACGCGACCTTCGATTTCGGCCGGAGCTATTTCCGTGACCGGACGGTCATCGACCTGATCGTCGAGAAAATGCCGGTTTCCATTTCGCTCGGCCTTTGGCTGACGCTCATCACCTATCTGGTTTCGATTCCGCTCGGCATCCGCAAGGCGGTGCATGCGGGATCTAATTTCGACGTGTGGACTTCGGCAGTGATCATCGTGGGCTATGCGATCCCCAGCTTCATCTTGGCGATCCTGCTCATCGTCCTGTTCGCCGGCGGCAGCTATTACAGCTGGTTTCCGCTGCGCGGCCTGACGTCTGACAATTTCGACCAGTTGAGCTGGTTCGGAAAAGTCGCCGACTATGCCTGGCACATGGCGCTACCGCTGTTTGCCCTCGGCATCGGCGGCTTTGCCACCATGACGCTACTCACCAAGAATTCCTTCCTCGACGAAATCAGGAAACAGTATGTGATGACGGCGCGGGCCAAGGGCCTGACCGAGCGCCAGGTGCTTTATGGCCATGTGTTCCGCAATGCCATGCTGCTGGTGATTTCCGGCTTCCCCGGCGCCTTCCTCGGTGCCTTCTTTGCCGGATCGCTTCTGATTGAAACGGTGTTCTCGCTCGATGGCCTGGGATACCTCACCTACAAGGCAGC
>JAEUMI010000116.1 GCA_016792825.1 Hyphomicrobiales bacterium | reverse complement strand
GTGAACGGGGCCAGATACTGCATTGGCGCCGATTCCGAAGCGGTGGCCGCCACGATGATCGAATACTCAAGCGCGCCTGCATCTTCCAGGATCTTCACGAATTGGGCCACGGTCGAACGCTTCTGTCCGCAGGCCACGTATACGCAGTAGAGTTTTTCCTTTTCCGGGCCATTCTGGTGAATGGGCTTCTGGTTCAGGATGGCGTCGAGAATGATCGCGGTCTTGCCGGTCTGCCGGTCGCCGATGATGAGCTCGCGCTGGCCACGTCCGATCGGGATCAAAGCGTCAACGGCCTTCAGGCCCGTCGACATCGGCTCATGCACCGACTTGCGCGGAATGATGCCCGGCGCCTTCACGTCAACGCGCGACCGCAGCTTCGACTTGATCGGGCCCTTGCCGTCAATGGGATTTCCCAGCGCGTCAACCACCCGGCCCAGCAGTTCCTTGCCCACCGGCACTTCCACGATGGCGCCGGTGCGCTTGACCGTGTCGCCTTCCTTGATGTCGCGGTCGTTGCCGAAAATAACCACGCCGACATTGTCGGTTTCGAGGTTCAGCGCCATGCCGCGGATGCCGCCCGGGAATTCCACCATTTCGCCGGCCTGCACATTGTCGAGGCCGTAGACGCGGGCAATGCCGTCGCCCACCGAAAGCACCTGGCCGATTTCGGATACTTCGGCTTCATTGCCGAAGTCCTTGATCTGCTTTTTAAGAATTGTCGAAATCTCAGCGGCGCGAATATCCATCAGCCGGTCCCCTTCATAGCGATCTTAAGGTTTTGCAATTTAGTCTTGAGTGAATTGTCCATCATCTTGGAGCCCACCTTGACGATGAGGCCGCCGAGAAGGGAGGAATCTATTTTGGCAGTGAGCTGCACCTCGCGTCCCATGGAGGATTTGAGCGCCGCCTTGATGTCCTTGATATGCTTTTCGGAAAGCTTTTCCGCCGAAGTCACTTCTGCCGCGACTTCGCCTTTTGACTCGGCAACCAGAGCCGCAAAGGCAGTAATCGCGTCGGAAAGTGCGGGCAGCCTGCGGTTCTTCGCCATCAGCTTGATGAAATTGAGCGCGATGCCGTTGACCCCGGCCTTGGCGCACACCGCCTCGAGGGCCGCCATCTGGTCTTCGCCGGAAAACACCGGCGAGCGCACCAGGCGCTGCAAGTCAGCTGATCCCGCCAGCATGGTTTGAAATGTTGAAAGCCCATCGCTGATCTTGTCGATGGCTTTTGCCTCGGCCGCCAGCTCAAAGAGCGCTGCTGCGTATCGGCCCGGCACGCCGGAAATTGCCTGATCTGTGGCTGCCACGATTTCTCTTTCGAAACAGTCTCGTGTCGTGGCCACGGAACGCAACCCAAACACTTGATTTTTTTGATCAACCCCCTGCACAAGGCAAAGGCACGGAACAGAACCCCGCCCTGCCGCGGCGTCTCGGTAACACAGGAGATAAAGACTGGCAACCGCCTTAATCGCGCGGATTGCCGCAATATCAAACTTTGTGCAAAGAAAAAGCCTGCCACCCCGGTCAGGAGATGGCAGGCCCGGCTGAAACTGGACTGACTCTAGGCCAGGCCCATGACTTTTGCATTTGCCGCGGCTTCAAGCTGGTAGCGCTTGATGCCCATGTCAGCGAGGTCCGCATCGGAAATCATCTCGACTTCCCGGCGGGCCTGGCGATAGGCCTTCAGGCGGTTTCTGCGGCTCAGGAATTTGAACAGTGGCATGAATGCCTCCATCGGAATTGGTTTATCGTGTCGCTTCGCGCGCCAGACGATGAATGTCGGTGCGCATGATGCCCAAATCCGCGAGCTCGCGGTTTGAAAGGCTTTCGAGCTCGGACTTGGTCCGGCTGTAGCGCTGCCAGCGCGTGTAACGGGTCTTTACGAAATCGAACATGGTCATTCCCCTTGGATTGACGGGTAGTGGGTTGCTTTAACAGTCAGTATTTAGGTGCGATGCAGCAAAAGGAGTATTGCAAATTTTGCATGACAGCAATTACGTCAAATATATCAATTGTTTACAATTCGTTCATAATGATGATTTTTAATGCTGCGATGCCATAAATTCGCGCACTGCTGCCCCATTCAGGGGCAGTTCAGGGCGATTTGGTGATTGTGTAGACAGCCCCTGCGTAATCATCGCTCACATACAGGCGGCCATCCGGGGCCTCCAGAATGTCCACCGGGCGGCAGATAACCTCCCCGTTAACCTCGCAACCCCCCAGGAACACCTCTTCGCGGGCCGTTGAGCCTTCAAGAATCAGCCGGATGATTCGGTATCCCGCCTTTTCCCGGCGGTTCCACGACCCGTGTTCCGCCACCAGAGCCGTGCCGTTCAGCATCGCATTGGCCTGATTCCGCAGGAACCGGATCGACAGCGGCGCCACATGCCCGCCAAGCCCATGAAACTGCGGAACCGGGGAAAGTCCCGCCGGCATTTCTGCATAAAGGCTTGGGTCCCGCACCTCGGCACCATGCACATGGGGCCAGCCATAATGTCCTCCCGCCGCGATGCGGTTCACCTCGTCGTCGGGAACATCGTCCCCCAGATGGTCCCGGCCATTATCCACGCCGAAGAGCGCCCCCGTCTCCGGCTGCCAGTCAAAACCCACCGTATTGCGGAGCCCCGAGGCAAATATTTCCGGAGTGGCGCCTTCCCTGAACCGCAGGATCGCCGCCCGCCAGGGATGGTCCTCGATGCAGGCATTGCAGCTTGAGCCAATCGACACATAAAGGAATCCGTCCGGCCCGCGCTTGAGGGTGCGTGACGAGTGCCCGCCTCCCCCGGGAATGCCTTCGAGAATCACCCGTTCGTTTGCAAACTGCGCGCCATCGAAATCATAGCGCACCACCCGCTGCTCTTCCGCCACATAAAGCGTGGAGCCCTCAAGCAGCAGGCCATGCGGCTGATTGGAGCCTTCGATCAATTCATCCTGTCCGTCGCTGCGCCCGTCACCATCACGGTCTGCCTTCAGCAGCAGGATGTTTCCGTCGCGGTAGCCCGACACGATGAGATCGCCATTTTCCGTCATCTGCATCAGGCGCAGCCGCCCCAGGTCCCGGGCAAAAACCTCGAAGCTGTAGCCTTCCGGCAATTTTATCCGTTCACGGAGCAATGCTTCCCATCGGTCCCGCGGTGGCGCCCGCGGGGGTCCATTGAATGGGCCGAGCTGGGAGTAGGCATAACCCGCCGCAACGAGCAGCAGGGCCGCAAGGGAAATCAGGAGCTTGCGCATCTCCACCATTTAAGCGCATCGGAAAACCTGCGAAAGGACTTTGCACCAGCTTCCCATCACGCTTTGGTGAGGTCCTAGAACAACCCGGCGATTTGCCCCTTTGCATCAAGCCCGATCACTTCCGCCGATGGCACCTTGGGCAGGCCCGGCATGGTCATGATGTCGCCGCATACCACCACGATGAACTCCGCACCCGCCGAGAGCCGCACTTCGCGGATGGGAACGATGTGGTTGATGGGGGCGCCCTTCAAATTGGGATCAGTCGAGAAGGAATACTGCGTCTTGGCCATGCAGATCGGGAATTTGCCGTAGCCCTGTGACTCGTAGGACTTGAGCTGGTCGCGCACCGCTTTGTCGGCCACGATGTCATCGGCCCGGTAGATTTCGCGCGCGATGGTCTTGATCTTGTCCCACAACGGCATGTCATCGCCATAGATCGGCTTGAACTGCACCGAGCTCCGGTCGGCAAGCTCCGCCACATGCTTGGCCAAGGCCTCCGTGCCTTTGCCGCCCTCAGCCCAGTGCGTGCACTTGAAGGCCTCAACCCCATGCTCCTTGCAGAAGCTGCGGATGACCTCGATGTCCGCGTCCGTATCGGTCACGAAATGATTGATTGCCACCGCAATCGGCACGCCGAATTTTTTCATGTTCTCGATGTGCCGGCCGAGATTGACCATGCCCTTCTTGAGGGCTTCGGTGTTTTCCTTCTTCAGCTCTTCCTTGGCCACCCCGCCATGCATCTTGAGCGCCCGGATGGTTGCAACAATTACAGTTGCGGCAGGTGTCAGCCCCGCCTTGCGGCACTTGATGTCGAAAAATTTCTCGGCTCCGAGATCGGCCCCGAATCCCGCCTCCGTCACCACATAATCGGCAAGCTTCAGCCCCGCCTTGGTCGCCATCACCGAATTGCAGCCATGGGCGATGTTGGCAAACGGCCCGCCATGCACGAAGGCCGGATTGTTTTCCAGCGTCTGCACCAGGTTCGGCATCAGCGCATCCTTGAGAAGAACCGTCATGGCGCCCGGCGCCTTGACGTCCTTGGCAAGAACCTGGCCCTTGTCGCGCTTGGCGCCGATCACGATCTGCCCGATGCGCCGTTCCAGGTCTTCAATGGAGGTGGAAAGGCAGAGGATCGCCATGATCTCGGAGGCAACCGTGATGTCAAAGCCCGCTTCGCGCGGGAATCCGTTGGCCACGCCGCCCAGCGAGCAGACGATTTCACGCAAGGCCCGGTCGTTCATGTCCATCACCCGCCGCCAGGCCACGCGCCGTGTATCGATGCCAAGCTCGTTGCCCCAATAGATGTGGTTGTCGATCATTGCCGACAAAAGATTGTGGGCCGAGGTGATGGCGTGGAAGTCGCCGGTGAAATGCAGGTTGATGTCTTCCATCGGAACGATTTGCGCATAACCGCCGCCCGCAGCACCCCCCTTCATGCCGAAACAGGGGCCCAGCGAAGGCTCGCGCAGGCACACCATCGCCTTCTTTCCGATGCGGTTGAGGCCGTCGCCCAGGCCCACCGTTGTTGTCGTCTTGCCTTCGCCGGCAGGCGTCGGGCTGATCGCCGTCACCAGAATGAGCTTCCCGTCCTTCTTGGACGAAAGACTGTTGATATAGTCAAGATGCACCTTCGCCTTGGTATGGCCATAGGGGATGAGATCCTTCTCCGGGATGCCCAGGGCCTTCCCGATCTCCATGATCGGCTTCATTTTTGCTTCGCGGGCGATCTCGATGTCGCTCTTTACCGTGGCCATGGTCGGGTCATCCTTCCTTAAGAGAAAATTTCATTCATGCCGGGAAACAGCACATTTCATTCAAAAAGTCCATCCGTTGGCAGGAGTGCCAAACTGCGGCAAGAGCAGCTTGCGGGCTTTCTTGCAATATAGATCACCACAATGCGATGCTGCTTGCGACAGTTTTGCGGCAGTTTTTGCCGCCAGTGAAAAAGGATATAGTTATGAGAAATTTCGACCAGCCGGGACGTTCGCTGGCCCTCGGCACCAACGGCATGGCCGCCACCTCGTCGCCGCTGGCCACCCTTGCCGCCATTGATGTGCTGCGCCAGGGCGGCAATGCGGTTGATGCGGCCGTCACCGCCTCGGCCATTCTCTGCCTCACCGAGCCTCATATGACCGGCATCGGCGGCGACTGCTTCGTCCTCATCGGCAGGCCCAATGGAACCGTGCTGGGCCTCAATGGCTCGGGGCGCTCCAGCGCCAGGGCTGATGCCGCTTGGCTGAAAGCCGCAGGGTTGACGGAAATTGCCCCGCAAAGCGTGCACGCCGTCACCGTGCCCGGCGCCATCGACGCCTGGGACCGGCTCCTGCAACAGGAAGGCACCATGACGCTGGGTGAAGCCCTGAAGCCCGCCATCAGGCTGGCGGAGAAAGGCGTGCCGACCACGCCGCGCGTTGCCCGGGACTGGACGGAAAGCGAAGGCCTGCTTGCCGCCGATGAAGGTGGCTCCCAACATTATCTGAAAAACGGCCGCAGCCCGCGCGCGGGCGACATCATGGCCTATCCCGCCCTGGCCAAGACCCTGAAGGCAATTGCGAAGAAGGGCCGCGCCGGATTCTATGAAGGCGAAATCGCCGGTGAGATCGTCAGGCATCTGGCGTCCCGCGGCGGGTTGCTCACCGCCGAAGATTTTGCCGCAACTGAAGCCACCTGGGTGAAGCCCATCGCCACCCGCTTTGCCGGTCACGACATTCTGGAAATTCCGCCCAACGGCCAGGGCCTCACGGTCCTCATCGCCCTCAACATCCTGCAGCATTTCGGCCTCAAGCGTTTTGAGCCGGAAAGCCCCGAGCGCCGCCATCTTGAAATTGAAGCCGTGAAACTTGCCTGGATCCTGCGCAATCGCCACATCGCCGACCCCGATTTTGCGGACATCCCAGTGAGCGATCTTCTGAGTGATGAGTACTCGCAAAGACTGGCCAGCCTCATTGACCTCAACCACAGCAGTGATGGCGCCGTCTCGCTCCCCGCTTCCGATACGGTTTACCTGACGGTTGCCGACAAGAACCGCCTGAGCGTTTCCTTCATCAATTCCATCTATTGGGATTTTGGCTCCGGCATCGTAACGCCGAAATCCGGCATCGCGCTGCAGAACCGTGGAAGGAATTTCGTCACGCAGGCTGGACATCCCAATTGCATCGGCCCTGCAAAGCGCCCCCTGCACACCATCATTCCCGCCATGGTCAAGAAGGATGGCAAAATCGACATGAGCTTTGGCGTCATGGGTGGCGATTACCAGCCCATGGGCCACGTCACTGTCCTGCTGAACCGCTATGTCTACGGCATGGACCCGCAAGCGGCCCTCGATTTTCCCCGGCTCTATCCCAAGGGCGAAGACGTCTTGACGGAAAGCACGGTTCCCGCCTCCGTCCTGGCCGGTCTCGCCGCGAAAGGCCATCGCATCCTGCCGGCGAACGAGCCCCTGGGTGGAGGACAGGCTATTGCCATCGATCACGCCAGAGGCCTGCTGATCGGCGCTTCCGACCATCGCAAGGACGGGTTTGCCCTGGGTTATTAGCGCCGTCTCCCAAATCCTTACCGGCAAATTAATCACAGATTTTTTGTATCTGTTTACGATTGCTCGGCTAGTTTGCCAGGGTGAATTTTGCGTAAGCTCTTGGAGGCGACTTGAGCACCGACGACCCCACCGCAACGGCGTTTTCCTTCCGGACTGAAGAGTTTACCGGTCCGCAGGCCGTATCGGCCGACTCGCCCGCGCCGCGTTTTACGGCGGTGACCGATCCCGCCGTCCTGCAGAACATCCAGCGCGCCGTGGAAGCCGTGGGCGAAGCCACCTACCATTGGATCACCGAAACCGACGCCATCACCTGGAGCCCCAACATGGAGGCGGTCATCGGCTGCAAGCCCGAGGCCGCCGTCTCAGGCCGGGCCTATGCCAATCTCCTCGATGGCGACAACATCACCAGCCGCTATGACACGGTCATGCGCAGCCATGCCGTCGATGAGGGCGAAGGCGTTGCCTTCCAGATCGAATATCTTTTCCGGCCCGACGGCAGGACCGGCCGCCGCGCCGTCTGGCTCGAGGATCGCGGCAAGTGGTATGTCGGAAAGAACGGCAGGCCCGCTGAAGTCTTCGGCACCATCCGCCGCATTGACGACCGCCACAGCCGCGACCAGCATCTGAGCTTTCTTGGCAATTGCGATCCCTTAACCGGCCTGATGAATCGCGGCCGCCTCGCCGAAGCCCTTGGCGAAACCCTCTCCACCGCCAACCGCGAACAGAGCAACTGCGCCTTCCTCATCGCCGCCGTGAACAACCTGCCCGTCGTCAACGAAGCCTATGGCTTCGAGGTGGCCGACGAGGTGATCGTGGCCTTGAGCCGCCGCCTGCGCCAGGTGGTGCGCACCGGCGATGCCATCGCCCGCTACTCCGGCAGCAAGTTCGGCATCATCCTGAACAATTGCCAGGAAGAGGAGCTGCAGACTGCCATTGACCGCTTCATCAACATCGCCCGTGAAAGCGTCATCGAAACCGAGCACGGCCCCGTCTGGGCCATGCTTTCCATTGGCGCCGTCGTCGTTCCCAAATTTGCCGCTGATGCCAACCTCGCCATGGCCCGTGCCGAAGAGGCCTTGGCCGAAGCCAGGCGCCTGCCGTCCGATGGTTCCGCCATTTATCGCCCCTCGGCCAAACGCATGGCCGAACGGGGCCTGAATGCCAGGTGCGCCACGGAAATCGTGAAATGCCTGAAGGAAGACCAGTTCAAGCTCGGCTACCAGCCCATCGTCAATGCCGCAACCGGCGAAGTCGTCATGCACGAGGCACTTTTGCGCATGGCCGATGCTGACGGAAAGCTCATTCCCGCTGGCCACCTCATTCCGGTCGCCGAAAAACTCGGACTCGTGCGTCTCATCGACCGCGCCGTGGCCCAGATGACCATTTCAGCCCTGCACAATTATCCCGAGGCCCGGCTTTCCATGAATGTCTCGGGCTCCACCGCCACCGATCCGCGCTGGTTCAACCAGCTCACCGAGATCATTGCCGCCAACCAGACCATCGCCAGCCGGCTCACCGTCGAGATCACCGAAACCATTGCCCTGGGCGATCTCAAGGAAACCTTCAGCTTCGTCGAGGCGCTGCGCAACATCGGCTGCAGTGTCGCCATCGATGATTTCGGCGCCGGCTTCACTTCATTCCGCAACCTGCGCGACCTGCCGGTCAGCATCGTGAAACTCGACGGCTCCTTCAGCCGCGGCCTCAAGGAAAATGCCGCCAACCAGTATCTGGTGCGGACACTCGTCGAGCTCACCCACAAGTTCGAGCTGAAAGCCATCGCCGAATGGGTGGAAACCCCGGAAGACGCCGAAATCCTGAGGGATTGCCATATCGATTTCATGCAGGGCAAGCTCTTCGGCGATGTCGCCATGACGCTCCCCTGGGCCAGCAAGGAAGAACAGGGCTTCACCAGCCTGGACACGCCGCGCCAGCCCGCTGCCGTGGAGGAGGCCACGCCTTTCACCCAGAGCGTTGCGCCTGTTGAAATGCCGGTTGCACCAGAAAGCGCCGACATGGAAGAGGGCCTGTCGCGCCTGAAGCTGGCCATCAAGGCCCTCGATGACCAGTTCCGCGGTTCCCCGGCCTTCAGCCACGACCTGCCCCTCGCCGAAGCCGGTTAAGTTCCGGCCAGTCTGCATCTTTCTCTGGACGATCCCGCTGTTTCCTGAGAAAACTCCTGCTTTCCTATGCAACCAGGAGTGCCGCCATGAACAAGCCCCATGATCCCACATCAGCCCAGAGTGCCGCCTTTGCCCGGGCCCAGCAATTCATGTCGCCCTCGCCGGTACCCTCCATTTCCACCGAGCTTCTCTCCACCGCCGATGGCGAACTGAACCGCGAACTCAACCATTTCCTCTTCGACCCGCCGTCAAATCCCAGCCTGCTCAAGGGCAAGAAGATCGCCATCTGCTGCACCAATGGCGTCGAGGAAGTGGAGATCCTCGGCTCCATGCGCTGGCTTTCCGAGCATGGCGCAACCGTCCATATCGTGGCCCCGCGCGTCGGCGAATTTCCGCCTAGCCTTGGCCTGCGTTTTCCGGAAATTGCCAGGACCCATGTGCTGGCCATCCGTCTGATGGAGAATGCCGGCTGGCTGAAGATCGACTGCTATCTCGACGAGGCGAAGGTGGCCGACTATGACGCGGTGATCCTTCCCGGCGGCTGCTGGAATCCGGATTTCCTCCGCGCCGACAAGGACGCGCAGAATTTCACCCGCGACATGCATGCGGCCGGCAAGCCCACCTGCGGAATCTGCCACGGCCCCTGGGTCATGGTCAGCGCCAAGATGCTGAAAGGCAAGAAGGCCACCGCCGTGTGGAATATCCAGATCGACCTGGAAAACGCCGGCGCCACGGTGATTGACGAACCCTGCGTTGTCGACAGCAACCTCATCACCGCCAGGTTCCCCTACGACCTGCCCCGCATGATCGACGCGCTGGCGAAGCAACTGGTGGCTGCCTAGCTGTTCCGCGAGACAGGAAAAATCCGGCACTGAATTCCGGGCCGGCGGAATATTTAATCCCTTTATAGGATTTAAAGCTTGATTTTGAATCCCTGTCGTGCTAGTCATGATCCGTTCATCCCGGAGAGTCGCTGATCATGACAGTGATCTCGAAGGGGTGGATGGGGCCTCCGGGCTTGGGGCGTAACGTTCCCTCAACTCCGGTAGCTTCAGGCGGGATGTCCCGCCGCCGCTGTTTGACATTGTGAAATCTACCCGGAAGCGGGGCGCCGCTTTCTTCCCGGAAGGCCTGTGGCCGGCGCCAGGAATAATTGTATCAAAATGGAATTCTCACAGGCTTTCTTATTTGCGCGGGCCAGCGCCTTGAAATAAAGTTTGGGTTGCAAAACAATCACGCAACCAGGGAGCCTGTCATGATCCGCAAAACCATCCTCACCCTAGCAGCGCTGCTCGCAATTTCTGCGCTGGGCACAAGCCCCGCCAGGGCCGATATCGACATTGATATCAATCTTGGTTTCGGTGGCGGTTATCTTGGAAAGGTCTCCTGCGGCACGGGCGCCAGGATTGTGGACCGGCGCTTCAACCGGGTTGTCGCCCGTGATTGCCGGGGCAGCCATTATGAGTACACGGGCTTCCGCAATGGCAAATGGTATCGCATCACCCTGAATTCGCGGACTGCGCGCATCGTGGCCATTCGCCGCTGGTGGCGCTAGGGATCGGTCCCATCCGCCAAATCTCATCATGGCCGTGCTCGACACGGCCATCTTCTTTGTTGCCGGAAAGGAGATGCCCGCATCAAGTGCGGGCATGATGGGAAGGAAAAACCGCTAATTCTTCGACAGCGTGTTGATTTTTTCCTGCATCGCCGTGAGCTGGTCCTTCATCGCCTGGAGATCGTCCTTGGACGGCGCTTGCGCTGGAGGGGAATTTGATTTCGGCGGCGCTGTTCCGGCACCCGGGTTCATTGCCATCGCCGCGAACGGGTTGAACAGCTTCATTGCGTCGCTGAACATCGCCATGTTGCGCTTGGCGTGTTCCTCCATGTTCTTGAACGGCTCGCCGGTAAAGGCCCCGAGCATCTGCTCGCGGATCTTGTCATGCTCCTTGGTGAGGTTCTCCAGCGAGAATTCCAGGTAGCCCGGCACCAGCGTCTGCATGCTGTCGCCGTAATAGCGGATGAGCTGGCGCAGGAAATTGATGGGCAGCAGGTTGGTGCCCTTGTTCTCTTCCTCGAAGATGATCTGGGTCAAAACCGAGCGGGTGATTTCCTCGCCGGTCTTGGCGTCGTAGACCACGAAATCCGTGCCCGACTTGACCATGGCGGAAAGGTCATCAAGGGTCACATAGGTGCTCGTTGCGGTATTGTAGAGCCTGCGGTTCGCGTATTTCTTGATCACCACCGGATCTTTTGGCGCCGATTTTTCGTCACTCACCGTTTACACTCCTCCAGTACGGACCATCACCGATTGTTTCCCCGATGCCTTGCCCGCAGTGCAAAAACTTGCTCCCCGCAATGCACAATTGCAAGTGCAAAAAACTATCGCCTCATGTGTTTCAAATGCTATGACTAACGGAACATTCCCTTTTCGAGCCTCCAGGAGTAAGCCAGTGGCATCACCATCTTCCCAAGACATCGTCATCGTTTCCGCCGCCCGTACCCCGGTTGGCTCCTTCAATGGAGCCTTGAGCTCGGTTGCCGCCTCTTTCCTCGGCACCGTGGCCCTGAAGGCCGCCATGGAGCGCGCCAAGGTTTCGCCCGATGAGGTCAACGAGGTCATTCTGGGTCAGGTCCTGACCGCCGCCCAGGGCCAGAACCCCGCCAGGCAAGCTGCCATCCACGCCGGCATTCCAAACTCTGCCACCGCCTGGGGCCTGAATCAGGTCTGCGGCTCGGGGCTTCGCGCCGTGGCGCTGGGCATGCAGCAGATCCAGTCGGGAAGTGCCACCATTGTGGCCGCTGGCGGCCAGGAATCAATGAGCAAGTCAACCCACGCGGCGCACCTGCGCGACGGCGTGAGAATGGGTGACTGGAGCTTCATCGACACCATGATCAGGGATGGCCTGTGGGACGCCTTCAACGGCTATCACATGGGCAACACCGCCGAGAATGTGGCCCGCCAATGGCAGATCACCCGCGAAACCCAGGATTCCTTTGCCGTGGCTTCGCAGAACAAGGCCGAAGCGGCCCAGGCCGCCGGCAAGTTCAAGGATGAAATTGCCCCCGTCACCATTGCCGGCCGCAAAGGCGACGTGATTGTCTCCGACGATGAATACATCAAGAAGGGCGTGACCCTTGAAAGCGTCGCCAAGCTGAAATCCGCTTTCATGAAGGATGGCACCGTGACCGCCGCCAATGCCTCCGGCATCAATGACGGCGCCGCCGCTCTAATTCTGATGAGTGCTGCTGAAGCTGCAAAGCGCGGGCTCACGCCCCTCGCCCGAATCGCCTCCTGGGCCACGGCAGGTGTTGACCCCGCCGTCATGGGCTCCGGCCCCATTCCTGCCTCGCAGGCCGCGCTGAAAAGAGCCGGCTGGAAAGCCGCCGACCTTGATCTTGTGGAAGCCAATGAAGCCTTCGCCGCCCAGGCCTGCGCCGTGAACAAGGACATGGGCTGGAACCCGGACATCGTGAATGTGAACGGCGGCGCCATTGCCATTGGCCACCCCATCGGCGCTTCAGGCGCCCGCGTGCTCACCACCCTGCTCCATGAAATGCAAAAGCGTAAAGCCAAAAAGGGCCTGACCACCCTGTGCATCGGCGGCGGCATGGGCATTGCCATGTGCGTAGAAAACTAAGGGGGCATAATGGGAAGAGTTGCAGTCGTCACCGGTGGCAGCCGCGGCATAGGCGCCGCCATTTCAAAAGCTTTGAAGGCGGCGGGCTACAAGGTTGCCGCCACTTACGCCGGCAATGACGCGGCCGCCAATGCCTTCAAGAGCGAAACCGGAATTCCGGTTTACAAATGGGATGTCTCCAATGCCGAGGCCTGCGCCGCCGGCCTGAAGAAAGTGGCGGAAGACCTGGGACCCATCGAGGTGCTGGTGAACAATGCCGGCATTACCCGTGACGCCATGTTCCACAAGATGACGGCCCAGCAATGGAATGAGGTCATCGGCACCAATCTCACCGCCCTGTTCAACATGACCCAGCCCATCTGGGGCGGCATGCGCGACCGCAGTTTCGGCCGCGTCATCTGCATTTCCTCCATCAATGGCCAGAAGGGCCAGATGGGCCAGGCCAACTACGCCGCAGCAAAAGCCGGCGAGATCGGCTTCGTGAAATCCCTGGCCCAGGAAGGGGCGTCCAAAGGCATCACCGTCAACGCCATCTGCCCCGGCTATATCGGCACCGAAATGGTGCGCGCCGTCCCCCAGGACGTCCTGGAAAAACGCATTCTGCCGCTGATCCCCGTCGGCCGCCTTGGCGAACCGGAAGAAATTGCCCGCTGCGTTGTCTTTCTTGCCGCCGATGAAGCGGGCTTCATCACCGGTTCAACCCTGTCCGCCAACGGCGGCCAGTACATGAACTGATATTGATGCAGCTGACCGGCTCGAACCTGGCTTGCGAGCGCGGCGGCAGGACGGTTTTCAGCAACCAGAATTTTTCCCTCAATAGCGGCGAACTCCTGCAACTCACCGGACCCAATGGTTCCGGCAAGTCATCGCTGCTCCGCCTGCTTGCAAACCTCGGCGAACCCAGCCACGGCAAAATTTCTCTCGAAGGCGGCGCGCCAGATCTCACTCCGGGCCAGCAGGCACATTACATAGCCCACAGTGATGCCAGCAAATCCGCTCTCACTGTCACGGAGAATCTGGTTTTCTGGCGCGACTTCCTCGGCGGCGGCGATCTCATGCGCGCCCTGCAGGCTGTCAATCTCGCGCCACTTGCAGACTATCCCGCGGCACTTCTCTCCGCCGGCCAGAGGCGCCGCCTGGCACTTGCAAGACTGGCGCTTGTCCCCCGTCCAATCTGGCTGCTCGATGAGCCCGGCGTAGGGTTGGATGACTCCGCCCAGAAACTGCTCGCCGCCCTCATGAACGGCCATCTCCGGGAAGGCGGGCTCATTGTCGCCGCAACCCATGTCCCTCTTGGGCTTGACCCCGACAAGAATCTCCACCTCGGGGCAGCGCCATGAAACTGCTGCTCGCCCTTCTCCGCCGCGATATCATCCTGGCTGCCCGCCAGGGCGGCGGTGTCGGAACCGCCGTTGGATTCTTCCTGACCGTGCTTGTGCTGCTGCCCATCGGCATCGGCCCCGACCAGGCCACCCTGCAACGCCTTGCCCCCGGCGTTCTCTGGATCACCCTGCTGCTCTCGGTGCTGCTTTCCGCCGACCGCATTTTCCAGCAGGATTTCGAGGACGGCTCGCTGGAAGTCATGGCCATGGCGCCCGCCTCCCTTGAACTCGTGGCCCTCACCAAGGCCGTGGCCCACTGGCTGTCCACCAGCCTGCCGCTCAGCATCGCAGCGCCCTTTCTCGGCATTCTGCTCAACCTGAGAACCGAGATCATCTGGCCCCTGACGCTGGCCATGGTTCTGGGCTCATTCGCCCTCTCGCTTCTGGCCGGCATCGGCGCCTCCCTCACCCTCAATCTCCGCCGTGGCGGCCTGCTCATTTCGATCTTGGTTCTGCCGCTTTATGTGCCCATCCTCGTCTTCGGAATGTCAGCCACAGCCGGAAATCCCGAATTGATCATGCCATCCCTTCTCATTCTGGCCGCCATCACCTTGACGAGCCTCGTGCTCGCCCCCATCGCCGCTGCTGCGGCGCTACGCGCCTATCTCCGATGATCCAATCTTCGTAGAATAAGACATGCAGCAATTCGCCAACCCGACCCGCTTTTTAAGTCTAGCCAATAGGGCGCTGCCAGCGATCTGGACGCTGACCGTCATCCTGTTTGCCATCGGCCTCTATGGCGCGCTTGTCTCAGCACCCCCCGATTACCAGCAGGGCGAAACCGTGCGCATCATGTTCGTCCACGTGCCTGCCGCCTGGCTTGCGATGCTTGTCTATACGGTCATGGCGCTGGCCAGCGCCGTGGCCATCATCTTCCGCCATCCCCTCGCTGATGTGGCAGCAAAGACCGCCGCCCCCATCGGCGCCGTCTTCTGCTTTCTCGCCCTCGCCACCGGCTCCCTCTGGGGCAAGCCCATGTGGGGCGCCTGGTGGGTGTGGGACGCGCGGCTCACCTCCATGTTCGTGCTCTTCCTTCTTTATCTGGGTTACATCGCCATCTGGCAGGCCATCGAGGAGCCGACCCGTGCCGCGATGATCGCCCGCATCGTAGCCCTTGTCGGCTTCATCAACATTCCCATCGTCAAGTTTTCGGTCGACTGGTGGAACTCGCTGCACCAGCCGGCCAGCGTTTTCAGGGCCGGCGGCCCCAGCATCGCCACGTCAATGCTGTGGCCGCTGCTTGTCATGGGCCTGGCCTATTCGTTTCTCTTCCTCGCCCTCCACCTCATGTCCATGCGCAGCGAGATCACCGCGCGGAAATTGCGCAATCTCCGGATTGCCCGAAGCGGAGACGCGTGATGGACTGGGGCGCCGATCATGCGGAATTCGTCATTGCTGCCTTTGCCCTGAGCTTCGCGCTTATTGCGGGCCTCATCGTTTTCATATTCAGCCGTGATGCCCGGGTGAGGAAACGGCTGGCGCAATTTGAGAAACTAAAAAAGTGACGTCCGGATCCCCACGGCGGCGTCTGGGCCTGGCGTTTCTGCCCATCCTGATTTTTGTGGGCCTTGCCCTTGTGTTCTGGAAGGGCCTGGCGGGCGACCCCTCAAACCTTCCCTCAGCCTTGATAGGCAAGCCCGCGCCGGACTTTGCCCTTCCCGCCCTTGAAGGGTCGAATATTCCCGGCCTTGCCGCGGCCGATCTCAAAACCGGCGGCGTCTCCGTGGTGAACATCTGGGCCTCGTGGTGCGGCCCCTGCCGACTTGAACATCCCATCCTCATGGAGCTTTCCCAGAGAACCGACGTCCGCCTCTACGGCATCAACAACAAGGACAAGCCCGAAAACGCCAGGCGCTTCCTCGGCACCTTGGGCCAGCCCTTCGCCGCCATCGGCGCTGACAGCAGCGGGCGCACCACAATTGACTGGGGAAGCTACGGAGTGCCCGAAACCTTCATCGTTGATGGCAAGGGGGTCATCCGTTTCAAATGGATCGGCCCACTCTCGGCGGAAATCATGGCAGGCACTTTTGCCGGCGAAATCGAAAAGGCCAAACAGCCTCTTCCTTGATCAGCGGCCCTTGCGCGGCCGGACCTTCCGCACCGGCTTTTCCGGTTCCTTGTCTTCCACCTTGTCCATTTCCGCGGCAAGGCCTGTGAGGCATTCCAGCAGCGTCTTGCGGTCCGAACTCGGCAAAATGGCCAGGAGCTGGCGGTCAACTTCCTCCGCCCCCGACTGGGCCTGCTTCAGCATTTTCTTGCCGATGGGGGTGAGCCTGATGGCATTGGTGCGCGCATCGTCCTTGGTGCGCCGCCGTTGCACATAGCCTTGCGCCATGAGGCGGGCCACGAGATCGGCCAGGGTCGAACGGTCGATGCCGGTCATCTTCACCAGTTCCGTCTGGCTGCGCCCCTCATGGGCATCGGCCGCCAACAACACCGTGAACTGACGATGTGTCAGGCCGGTCTTGCCGGTCTCGCTCATGTAAAGATGAATGGAGTATTGCACTGCCCGCTTCAACAGATGCGAGAGTGATCGCGACAGTTGCTTGACGTCCCTGTTGCCGCTCATTGGCCCCTACTCCTGCGCCGGTGAATCAAACGGATTTTGATCCCCTGCTGTGCTGCTTGCCCCATTGCCTTCCGCCCGTCGCGCCATCTTCCCGCCCCTGCGATGATGGCTGCGCCCTGCTTTCAGAAAGACGGTGAGTCCTAGCGTTTCAATTCCGAAGCGGCAAGCGAAAAAGCGTACGCTTGCCCCATGGCAAAATACCTAAAATCATCCGGACACGGATTACAACTCTTGACTTCTGAAAATTGCCCGCTCAAGCGGATGGCGCATCCGGCTTCGGGGTCTCGTCCTCGATCATGTGCTTGGCCATATAGGGCGCGTTCGCAAGTGCGAATACCAGGGTCAGCCCCAGCAGACCGAACACCTTGAAATTGACCCACGTGTCGGTGCTGACATTGCGCCAGATCAGTTCGTTCAGCATGGCCACCACCAGGAAAAAGATGCCCCAGCGCAGGGTGAGCACGCGCCATGCGGCGGTGGGCAGGTTGACCGCTTCGCCTACCACGTATCTGATGAACAGCTTGCCGAAATAGAGCCCGCCGAGAAGCAGCGCGCCGAAGAACACGTTGATCAGCGTCACCTTCACCTTGATGAAGGTGTCGTCGTGCATCCAGATTGTAAGCCCGCCGAAGATGCCGACGAAGATGGCGCTGAACAGCGGCACCTTGGCGATCTTTCGTGTCAGGATCCATGAGGCGGCAAGGGCCACGGCGGTCGCCACCATGAAAATGCCCGTGCCCCAGAACACCCCGCCCTTCCAGTTGCCCACGAAGAAGGCAAGCAGCGGGCCCATTTCAATGAGGAATTTGGGAAGTGGTTTCATGTCTCTGCCAGTCCTGAAATGGCGCGGGCAAAAGCGTCCGCGTCGAAGGGTTGAAGGTCGTCGATGCTCTCGCCAACGCCGATGGCGTGGATGGGGAGCGCAAATTTTTCGGCGATCGCCACAAGGATACCACCGCGCGCCGTGCCATCAAGCTTGGTCATGATCAGCCCGGTGACGCC
>JAEUMI010000114.1 GCA_016792825.1 Hyphomicrobiales bacterium | reverse complement strand
CAAGGGCCACGGCACCGACCGCGCCTGCGTGCTCGGCCTCGCCGGGGAAGCGCCCGATGCGATTGAGCCGGACCGGGTTGACGCGGTTGTTCAGGAAATTTCTGAGCGCAGATTTATCACGCTGCCGAGCGGCCAGCGCGTTTCCTTTGATCCCGCAAAGGATGTGATCTTCGATTACGGCCCCGCACTTCCCGGCCACGCCAACGGCATGATCTTCACGCTGTGGGATGCAAGCGGCGCGATAGCTTTCAGCGAAACCTATTATTCCATCGGCGGCGGCTTCGTGCAGACCGAAGCCGAACGATTGGAATCAAAATCCCAGGATCGCGCCGCCGCCAAGCCCAAGCTCGCCGTGCCCTATCCATTTTCGACTGCAAAGGAAATGCTGGAGATGGGCAAGGCCTCGGGCCTCAGCATCGCCGCGATGAAACGCGCCAATGAAACGGTCCACATGTCGAGCGCCGAATTGGACGTGGGGTTGGACCGCATCTGGTCCGCCATGAATGCCTGCATGAACCGGGGCCTCACTTTCGGCGGGCAACTGCCCGGCGGATTGAAAGTGAAACGCCGCGCCAGCGAAATTTTTGCCAGGCTGAAAGAAGAGCAGGGCGGCAATTCCATCCAGCCCCACCGCATCATGGACTTCCTCTCGGTCTATGCCATGGCCGTGAACGAGGAAAATGCCGCCGGCGGCAAGGTCGTCACCGCCCCCACCAACGGCGCGGCCGGCGTCATGCCGGCCATCGTCCGCTATTATCTCGATCATTGCCTCGATGCGGATCAGGCGGGTGTCCGCACCCTGCTTCTCGTCTCCTCGGCAATCGGCGGCATCATCAAGCACAATGCTTCGATTTCCGGCGCGGAAGTCGGCTGCCAGGGCGAAGTGGGCTCGGCCTCCGCCATGGCCGCCGCGGGATTATGCGCGGCACTTGGCGGAACCAATGAACAGGTGGAAAACGCCGCCGAAATCGCGCTGGAACATCACCTCGGCATGACCTGCGATCCCGTCGGCGGCCTGGTCCAGGTGCCCTGCATCGAACGCAACGCCTTCGGCGCCGTGAAGGCGGTGACCGCCGCCTCGCTGGCCCTGCGCGGCGACGGCCAGCACTTCATGCCCCTCGACAACTGCGTCGAAACCATGCGCCAGACCGGCATCGACATGAGCGACCGCTACAAGGAGACCTCCACCGGCGGCCTGGCTGTGAATGTGGTCGAGTGCTGAGGCCAAGGTTCGCACTTCCCCTCTCCCGGCGCTGGCGCGCCACCCTCTCCCACAAGGGGAGAGGGCAAAAATGTACTCTTCCCTCTCCCCTCCGTGGGAGAGGGTCCGGCGAAGCCGGGGGAGAGGGGTTGTCACATTAATCTGTATACTGATTATCTGCCTCAACTTGTGTCCGGCCTCATCGCCTGATCGGCCAGCCAGTCGCATTCGGCAAGGACCTCCTCGACCTCGTGGACGGGCTTGCGGCGGTAGCCGGGAGGGCGGCCGTCTCTGAGCGGCGAGGTGGACTTGTACTCGGGCGCGGCGCGGCGCCGCTCCTGCCAGCGGACGAGACGTTTGGCCTGGCGGGGAAGATCCTCAAGGGCGGACTTGAGCGCGATGAGCCTGCGGTGCAGGCGCGTGGCGCTGGCCAGGCCATCGGGCGGCGGAGGGGGAATGATCACGGGCCTGGGCTTCGGAAACAGGGCGATAACCCTTGGATCGTATTCAAGGACCCGGACCCGGGGGATTATCCGGCGGCCCTTTCTGAACGGGGTGTGTTTCCCCCGCCTTGGCGGATCAAAGATCTGGAAGGAGGGAATCCTGCCTCCAGCAGCTTTTCCGATGACTTTCCCCTTGGGCATGGGCCGCGAGGGGGAAAGCTTCACCACCACGCCCCTAGCGGCAACAACGATAAGCCGGCGCACAGCGGATTCGGCGGGCCTGAGCACGGCCAGCACGGCGCTGTGGAGAGAGCGCGGAATCCGCTGCGCCGCCTCTCCTCCATCCAGCCCCAGCAAGGCGAAAAGGACTTGAATGATGCCCTTCAGCGCCTTGCTGTTGCGTGCGATGGCCAAGTCCCAGTCCACAGTGTTTCCTATCTTTTAAAGAACAAAACAGGAACATACATGGCATAATGGGAATGGATCTGTCAAGGGATTTATTCACATCGCAAGCAAGCCGCTTGAAAAACTGGAGAAGATATCTTTGAGATGATTCACATGACAATCGAAATCACACCGCTAAAACCCGACTCCCCGGAACTCGAAATTTGCGCCGCGTGGCGCTATGAGGCCTTCCTGAAATCCTGCGGCTATTCGCTTGATGAGAACGGCGCGCAGCTTGCGAAGCTCGCCACCCAGCCGGATGAGTATGAAACAGCTTTGATAGCTTTGGCCGATGGCCATCTCGCCGGAATTTGCTTGCTGGTCCTGCGGGAGTTCGAACCCCTGCATGATGTTTCACCCTGGCTGGCGAGCCTCTATGTCGCTCCCGAATTTCGCAAACGCGGCGTGGCGCGAATGCTCGTGGCGGCCATCGAGGAGCAGGCGCGTGGGCATGGCGTGGCCCGGCTTCATTTCTATACGGGTGATGCGGAGAAGTTTTATTTGAAGTGCGGCTGGAGCCTGGCGGAGCAGGGCGTCGCCGATGGTGAACCTTATGCTTTTATGATCCGGGACCTTTAGTCATAGTGTTAAAGTCTTCCAAGCCTTCTGCTTGCCGCCTTTTCAATCTCCACAATCAACCCAGCAGCGGAGACAATATCGACGAGTTGCATTTTTGTGCGGCATAAAACGGGCCGTTCAACTCCTTCCAAAGCATTTCCAAACTGTGCAAAATCATTGGCAGGCTGAAAATACCAAGTGTCCTCCAAATCCTCATCAGAGAAATTCATTCCAAGATAAACAAAGCTCTCGATGACTGGATAATGCAGTTTCACATCAGCCCATGTAACGTGAAAATAAACCTCTCCCGGCGTATATATGGTGTCGCCAGGGGAGTGAGTTGAATCAATAGGTGTTGATGGCGACATAGTGATTGATCAGCGCGGCAAAGAGTTGATGATGCCAATTGCGTCTCATTTCGTCAATGAACGCAGATAATCCACAAGCCCGGCCGTCGAACTGTCCTGGCCCTCGGTCGAAACTTTCCCTTCCATGACCGGCTGCAATCCCGTGGCCAGTTCCTTGCCGAGTTCGACGCCCCACTGGTCGAAGGCGTTGATGTCCCAGACCGCCGCTTCGACGAAGACGCGGTGCTCGTAAAGCGCGATGAGGCGGCCAAGCGTGTGAGCGTCGAGCTTCCTGTAAGCCAAGGTTATCGAAGGCCGGTTGCCGGTGAACACCCGGTGCGGCGCCAGGCGCCTGGCTTCCGCCTTGCTCTTGCCCATCGCCAGCAATTGCGCCGTGGCTTCCGCCAGCGTGCGGCCCTTCATCAGGGCCTGCGACTGCGCCAGGCAATTGGCGATCAGCAGCGTGTGATGCTCCGCCATGCCCTTTTCATGGGGCACGCCCGCGATCAGGAACTCCACCGGAATGATGTCGGTGCCCTGGTGCAGCAATTGGAAAAAGGCATGCTGGCCGTTGGTGCCGGGCTCGCCCCACACCAGCGGCCCCGTGGCATGGCGCGAAGCGCTGCCTGATTTCGTCACCCGCTTGCCGTTGGATTCCATGTCGAGCTGCTGCAGATAGGCGGGAAAGCGCGCGAGCCGCTGGTCATAGGGAATGATGGCGCGGGCCGGATATTTGCAGATATTGCGGTGCCAGATGCCGATGAGGCCCATGAGGAGCGGCAGGTTGCGGCCCGCCTCCGCTTTCCTGAAATGTTCATCCATCGCATAAGCGCCTTCGAGGAAGCGCTTGAAATGACTGGACCCGATGGCGATCATCAGCGGCAGGCCGATGGCCGACCAGATGGAATAGCGCCCGCCGACCCAGTCCCAGAATCCAAAAATCCGTTCTGGGCTGATGCCGAAGGCCGCCACCTTGTCGAGTGCGGTGGAAATTGCCGCGAAATGCTTTGGCACCGCCGCCTCGCCCAGCTTCTCCACGATCCACGCCCGCGCCGTTTTGGCATTGGTCATGGTTTCGATGGTGGTGAAGGTCTTGGAGGCGATGAGGAAAAGCGTGGTCGCCGGGTTCAGGGTTTTGAGCGTGTCGGCAATATGCGCCCCGTCCACATTGGACACATAATGCAGCCGCGGCCCGTCATGGTAAGGCGCTAAGGCCAGCGTGGTCATGGCCGGGCCGAGGTCGGAACCGCCGATGCCGATGTTCACCACATCGGTGATCTCGCTAGCCCGCACACCCTCGGCGAATGTCGCCATGGCCGCCAGAACACCGCGCACCTCCGGCATCACGTCTTTACCGCCAACCATCACGGGCGACTTGGATTGGTTGCGCAGCGCCGTATGCAGCACTGCCCGGCC
>JAEUMI010000112.1 GCA_016792825.1 Hyphomicrobiales bacterium | reverse complement strand
AGGAGGAACACCATCTCGGCGGCGGAGTCGCCGTCGTTGTCGACCATCACCAGCGTTGCGCCATCGAAGTTCGCCAGCCTCACCTCGCCGCCCGGCTGGGTGAAACCGGCAGTGCCCACGAACTGAAACGCCTGGTTTCCGGACACGGTCGTGTTTGCGTCGATCTCCGAGAGATTGATCTTGTCGACTCCGCCGGCGGCGATGTTCTGGAAATTGAAGATTTCATCCAGATTGTCGGAGTTGCTGTCCGTAATGCGGAGATACTTGACGACGTCGGCCTCACCGTCAAACCCGCTGGCAGTCTGGCCGACATCCAGGTAATCGGCTCCGGCATCGCCGATCAGAAGATCCTGGCCCGGTCCTCCCATCAAATAGTCGTCGCCGCCAAAGCCCCGGAGGAAGTCATTGCCGCCCATTCCGCGAAGATCGTTCACACTGTTCGTCCCGAAGAAGCTGTCGTTGCCACCTCCGCCGAAGACGTTTTCGAAGTTGAGATAGGTGTCAACGCCGTAAAAGCCGAGATTTTGCGGATTTGTGGAGGCAAGATCCAGCGTCACCCCCTGGGTGATAATCGTGAAGTTGCCAAAGGAGTCAGACGAAGTACCGAAATGAATTGTGTCTCCCAACAATCCGGGGTGGCTGCCGCCATCAATGGTGTCATTGCCGGGACCCGCATTGACCCTATCTGTCCCGGCGCCCATGTTGACTTGATCATGGCCACCTTCATCGATGTAATTGTCTGCGAGGCTGGAGCCAAGAAGCGTATCATCGCCGAGGCCGAGGCGGAACTCGTAGCCGTAATTACCACTGGGCGCGCTCACCACAGAGACAAAATCATTGCCCTGCATGGTTCTGATCAGCGCCTGGTTGGGCGTGGGGATCATGAGGTAGAGGATGTCATTTCCCACGCCAAAATAGTCGCCCGGGTTGAACAGGTCGCCTTGCGAAGGCGTGGTGACAATTTTCGCAACCATGACAGTGATCCATTCCTGTTAAAGTTCCATGCCATTTCACGGCCTCGCGCCTGAATGCGGGGTGAACTGGGCCTTCAGCAAATTTTAAGGAAAACATTTTGAAAGCGAGTAGTGCGTCGGCCCCTCTCCCGTGCAAATCACGGGAGAGGGTGCCTCTTCCCCCATCGCCAAGCGTTCCGCAAAAACTCTACGCTACTCACAGCCTCCTCGAGAAACTCCTCACTTGTCGCCTGCTCCTGCCGCCAGTCCCTTGAGCTTGTCGGGCACGAGGCGCTCGGCGAAACCGGCGACGAAACACCAGACGAGGGTTCGCGCATAGTCGGTCGCGTCGGCGGGCCCGAACTGATGAATGAGCGTGTCGAAAGTTCCGCATATCTTATCGGCAGCCTGGCAGGCGAAGGTCGGGAAGAACGAGCCGCCCTGCACCACGCCCGCCGCAAATGCGATGAAAAGTATCGCCGCTGAAAGTGCGCCGACCACGGGCGGCACCAGAGCATAAACCGTGAGATCGGAGCGGCGCAGGCGCTCCGCCCCCTGGCCATGCACGACGCGCGGGAATTCCTCGTAGTTGTAAAGCCTGATCAGCGTGCTCATAAAGGCGCCAAGGGCCCCTGCCAGGATTGCGAAGAGGTAGAACGGCGGGGTGCCGGCCTGCCAGGTGAGATAGATGAAGCCCACGATGATGGCGGAGACAAGCAGCGTCGCGCCGAAGGACCAGCGCAGCATCTGCGCATAGATCGACGTGGCGGTTTTCACCGGGGTCACGGTCTTGATGGATTTTCTGATCTTGCTTTCGCGGGCGCGCGTTGCGGCGGCGGTTGGCTTGATCGGACTCCCGGTGATGAAACCAGGCGCACTGGTTCTTCGCAGTTGTGACGGGATTTCCGGCAGCGTCGTATCATCGGTCATGGTATGCCTCACGATGTCTTGCCGCCGTCAGCGTGGAGTAACACGCGATGATTCACGCAACAACAGATTCGCAAAAATCAGGCGGCGCGTTGCATGTCTGCCACTGTGATCAATCGGTCACAGTTTCTGATCTGGTGCATGAATCGATTCAAGGCATTGAAAAAACTGCCGAATTGATTCTCGCCGCACCATAAATCGATCAGTCAACGGATAATCTGGCACTCGCTTCTACCATTGTCATCCCGGCGAAAGCCGGGACCCAGACTGGCAACCCGTGATCGCGCGGAAGCCTGGGCCCGACCTTTGTCGGGGTGACAGAGCTGGCTTGTTCGATCATTGCTGCAATGACGCTGCGTTGTACCATGGCATAGCCCATTGGATTTCGGCGATGCCCTTCCTGCGAAGGACCTTGCGCCCACAGCGTCAATTACAATTTTGGAGAATGCCCGTTCATAGCCGAATCACCGTACGGTGTCAAGGATTAAATTCATACTATACGGGCAATGGGTTACGCTCGGTAAATCCGGTCTGGTGCCAGTAGGGATAGGTTTTGGTCTGCTCGCTTGCAGCGTCAAGCTTTTTCATCTGTTCAGGCGTCAGATTCCAGCCGACGCTGCCGAGGTTCTGCTTGAGCTGTTCCTCATTGCGGGCGCCGATGATCACGGTGGCAACAGTCGGGCGCTGCAGCAGCCAGTTGATGGCGATCTGCGGCACGGACTTGCCTGTTTCCTTGGCCACCGCGTCGATGGCATCCATGACGCGGTAGAGATATTCTTCGGGAACCGGCGGCGCCTTGTCAAAGGTCACATGCAGGCGGCTTTCCTTGGGCAATCCGGTGCCGCGGCGGATTTTGCCGGTGAGCCTGCCCCAGCCCAATGGGCTCCAGACAACGGCGCCCACGCCCTGGTCGAGGCCCAGCGGCATGAGTTCCCATTCGTAGGAGCGGCCCACCAGCGAGTAATAGGCCTGGTGCGCCACGTGGCGGGTGAGCCCGAGCTTTTCCGAGGTGGCGAGCGATTTCATCAAATGCCAGCCGGAGAA
>JAEUMI010000109.1 GCA_016792825.1 Hyphomicrobiales bacterium | reverse complement strand
CGCCGGCAGGCAGTGATTGTTCCGCCGTTGCGGTTTTCCATACGTTCAACTGAAGATGAAAATGCGTGAAGGTATGTTCAATGGGAGCCTTCAACTTGTTCCAGTCGGCAGTTAATGGAGCGACAACATCGCGCGGCAGCTCTGCTTCCCAGGGGGTTGAAGGAATTTCCATCATTCCGCCGAGCAGGCCCTTCTGCGGCCGCTGGCGCAAGAGAATGTTGCCGTCATCGCGCTCGACCCAGAAGGCGATGCCGCGGCGGGTGGGGACTTTCGCCTTGGGCGCCTTGCGCGGCAAGTTTTCGGCAATGCCCAGGGCACGGCTCGCGCAATGATCAGTGCACGGACATATTCGGCAATTGGGGGTGCGCGGGCTGCAGATGGTGGCGCCCAGGTCCATCAGGGCCTGGGCAAAATCACCGGCGCGTTTTGCCGGCACCAGGGCCTGCGCCCTTTCCCTGATCAGGGGCTTTGCGACAGGCAGCGGCGTTTCGATGGCATAGAGGCGCGCCATGACGCGTTCCACATTGCCATCCACGGCGGCGTGGGGACGGTCAAAGGCAATCGCTGCGATGGCCCCTGCCGTGTAGGGACCAATGCCGGGAAGGCTGCGCAGCGCCTCCTCCGTATCGGGGAATTTTCCATGCCAGTCGTTCACCACCTTGATAGCGCAGGCGTGGAGATTGCGCGCTCTTGCATAATAGCCGAGCCCTGCCCAGGCGCGCAGCACGTCTTCCTGGCTGGCCTTCGCCAGATCGGAAACCGTGGGCCAAAGTGACAGAAATTTAATGTAATAATCGCGGACAGCGGCAACGGTGGTCTGCTGCAGCATGATCTCGGAAAGCCAGACGTGATAGGGATCAGGCCTTATGCCGGGCCTTGAGCGCCATGGAAGCTCGCGGGCGTGGGCGTCGTACCAGGCCAGCAGCTTTGCCGACACATCTTCGTGAAGCCCTTGTTCCGCCATGGTCTTCGATCAACACTCGCATCAGGTTAAAACTGCATTATATAGACGCGACATGGAACGGCTCGACAAGCATTTTGAGAAACTCACCAAGGCAAGCTTCGCCCGCTATGGCTTCGCCTATGGCGAGTTGATGGCGCGTTGGCCCGATATCGTCGGCGGAGCCCTTGCCCAATACTGCGAGCCGGAGCGAATCAAATGGCCGCGCGGCGCGGGCGAAACAGCGCAAAAGCTTGGCGGCACCCTGGTCATCCGGGCGGAACCGGGGCGCGGCCTCGACCTGCAATACCAGAGCCACCAGATCATCGAGCGCATCAACCAGTTCTACGGCTACGGGGCGGTGACTTCGGTAAAAATCATGCAAGGCCATGTCAGCACAGCCAAGCCCCAGAAAAACAAGGAGAATTCACTAGACGAAGACACCGAGAAGGCACTTGAAACACGCCTCGAAGCCATCGCCGATGACAAGCTCCGCGAGGCCCTCCACCGGCTGGGTGCCGGGGCCCTGGCAAGCCGGCCTGGTTCTCCACACGACAAATAATATTGGTTCCAACCCCCAACATCTTGTAGGTAGATTCCATGATCAAGCTCAATAAACGACATGTCCTTTTCGGTTCCGCCGCGTTGGCTGGCCTCGCCCTTGGCGGCGCTTCAGCCTTCGGCCAGAACCTGGCAGGCCTCAATGATCCGCCTGCCTTTGGCGAAATGACCCTCGGCCCCGACACCGCCAAGGTGACGGTGATCGAATATGCCTCGGCCACCTGCCCGCATTGCGCGGCCTTCCACAACGAGACATTCGAGGCGCTGAAAAAAGAATATATCGACACGGGCAAGATCAAGTTCGTGTTCCGGGAGTTTCCGCACCAGGACGCAGCCCTTGCAGCCTTCATGCTGGCGCGCTGCGCCCCCAAGGAAAAATATTTCCCGCTGATTGACGTGTTCTTCGCCACCCAGCCGGAATGGACGCAAAATCCGCTTGAAGGGCTCAACAAGATTGCGCAGCAGGCGGGCTTCACCAAGGAGAGCTTTGACGCCTGCATGAAGAACGAGACGGTGGCCAAGGACATTCTGGCGGTGCGCAGCAAGGCCGAGGGCTTCGGCGTGACCGGCATTCCGACATTTTTTGTGAACGGCGAAAGATTTGAAGGCGAGACGACGATCGAAGCCTTCCGTGCGAAGATTGATCCGCTTCTCACCTGAGAGGCGGCCAGGACTGGGGCTTGAGGCATAATGAAGTTTACGCGGCTGCGGCTTTCGGGGTTCAAATCATTTGTTGAACCCACCGACCTGTTGATTGAACCGGGCCTGACCGGCGTGGTCGGCCCCAATGGCTGCGGCAAATCAAACCTGCTCGAGGCGCTGCGCTGGGTGATGGGCGAAAGCTCGTACAAATCCATGCGCGCTTCCGGCATGGATGACGTGATCTTCTCCGGCACGACGCAGCGCCCCTCGCGAAACATGGCGGAAGTCATGGTGACGATGTCGAACGACGACCGTTCGGCCCCGCCGCAGCACAATGACAGCGAAGTAATCGAAATCTCGCGGCGCATCGAGCGCGAGGCAGGCTCGGCCTACCGGATCAACGGCAAGGACGTGCGGGCCCGCGATGTGCAGCTTCTGTTTGCCGATGTTTCAACCGGCGCGCGTTCGCCGGCGCTGGTGCGCCAGGGGCAGATTGCCGAGATCATCAATGCGAAGCCGCAAGCGCGGCGATTAATCCTTGAGGAAGCGGCGGGGATCACCGGCCTGCATACGCGCCGCCACGAGGCGGAACTGAAACTGAAGGCGGCTGAAGTCAATCTTACCCGCCTCGAGGACGTGACCTCACAGCTTGAAAGCCAGCTCAACAGCCTGAAGCGCCAGGCACGGCAGGCGCAGAAATACAAGCTGATATCCGCCGAGATCAGGAAGCTTGAGGCCGCAGGGCTTTACGTGGCATGGAAAGAAGCGGTGGAGAGTGCGGCGAAAGATGCGGCGGCACTTGATGAGTCTACCCGCGTGCTGGCGGAGAACACGCGGGCCGCTTCGGAAAAACTGCGGGCGCGCGATGAGTTGGGCGAGAAGCTGCCGGCCTTGCGCGAGCAGGAAACCATCCGCGCCGCGGTTCTGCAGCGCATGGCAGTGGAGCGAAACAGCCTTGACGAGGAAGAGCGCCGGGTCGAAGGCCGACGCAAGGAACTGGACCAGCGGTTGGTGCAGGCGGTGGCGGATCTGACCCGCGAGCATGAAACGCTGCGCGACACGGAAGGCGTGATCGCCCGCCTTGTGGAGGAAGACAGCGGACTCAAGGCCGCGCAGAACAATGACGGAGACCTGCGCGCAGAAGCGGCTCAGGTCCTGCAACGGGTAGCAAGCGCGCTGGCCACGGCGCAGGACGTGGCGGACCAGGCCGGCGCCCGGCTTTCGGAACTCACGGCGCGCCGCGGCGCGATCACCCGCACCATTGACGAACAGCGGCAGCGCATTGCCCGGCTTGAACGGGATGCGAATGAGACCGGCGCCAAGCGCCAGGCCCTGCTGGAGCAGATGGGCGGCACCGGTGACGGGCCGACTCTGGCCGCTGCGGTGGACGCGGCACTTGCGGTTCTGGCCTCCAATGAAACGGCGGCCAACCATGCGGAAGTGGAGCTGCGGGTGGCCCGCCAGGTCGAGGCCGACACAAGGCAGGCCCATGACGAAGCGCGGCGCAAGGCCGAGGGCCTGCAGACGGAAGTCCGTACACTGACTAATTTGCTGAAGGCCGCCGACAACAATTTGTGGCCGGCGCTGGTGGACCAGCTCAAGGTGGAGCGGGGCTATGAGGCGGCGCTCGGCGCTGCGCTTGGCGATGACATCGATGCCTCATCGGATGAGGGGGCGCCCACCCATTGGCGCGGGCTTCCGCCCCTTGACGACGGCATTTCCCTGCCCGGCGAAGCCCAGCCGCTTTCCAATTTTGTGCAGGCGCCACAAGCGCTTGCGCGGAGGCTTTCACAAATTGGCGTAGTTTCCAGATCCTTGGGACAGGCGCTCCAGGCGCAATTGCGCGCCGGCCAGCGGCTGGTGTCGCGCGAAGGCGATGTCTGGCGCTGGGATGGGTTTACCTCGGCTGCCGATGCGCCGAGTGCGGCGGCAAAGCGCCTGGCCGAGCGCAACCGGCTTTCGCTTCTTGAAATCGAGATGCGCGATGCGGCGGCGGTCGCGGCGGAAGCCGCCCAGAAATTCGAGGCGGCGCGGCAATCGGTTGAAGCGGGCGTAAGAGCCGAGCGTGAAAAGCGTGACGCCATGCGCGCCGCTACGTCCTCGGTGGAAGTATCCCGGCAGGCGCTGGCCCGGCATGAGCGGCAAATTGCCGAGCGCCTGGCGCAAACCAGCGCGCTGGACGAAGGCATCCGGCGCATCACGCAATCACTTGAGGAAGCGCGCAGCAGTTTTGAATCGGCGCTAGCCGAGTTCCAGGCCATTCCGGTGCTGGAGGGTCTGGCGGAAGAAGTCGCCGCACTCCGCGACAATGTCAACCGCGAGCGGGCGGCCTATGCGGAAGCGCGCGCCAGGCATGACGGGCTGGAGCGCGAGGCGAAGGCGCGGGCGGACCGCATCAACGTGATTGAGGCGGAAGCCAGGCAGTGGGGCGAGCGGGCAAAACGCGCCACCGAACAGATCGCGCATTTGACAACGCGGGCCCAGGAAACCCGCGAGGCGATTGCCGAGCTTTCGGGGATGCCGCAGATTCTGGCGGACAAGCGCCACAAGCTGATGAACCTGCTGCAGGAGGCTGAGACCGAGCGCAAGGCTGCGGCTGATGCCCTGGCCGAAGGCGAGAATGCGGTTCGCATGGCAGACCAGGTTTTGCGCGAGGCCCAGGAACTGGCGTCGACATCGCGCGAAGACCATGCGCGCCTTGAAGCCCGGCTTGAGGCTTCC
>JAEUMI010000100.1 GCA_016792825.1 Hyphomicrobiales bacterium | reverse complement strand
AAGGGCTGGGCGGTGTTTGCCGCCGATGCCTTGCAACTTGTGGGGCGGGCGGATGTGGCGCTGGTGGATTTGCGGGAAAAAGCGGAGCGCGAACGGCATGGCACCATTCCCGGGGCGCTGCATGAACCCTATCCGAAGCTGCGCGACAATCTTGCCAGCGGCGGCCTGTTGAGCGCGCTGGGTGGGACGCGGCGGCTGGTGTTTTTCTGTGCCTATGGCGAGCGTTCGGCGATGGCAGTTCAGGCGGCGCAGGAGGCGGGGATTACCTCGGCTTGCCATATCCAGGGCGGGATCGCTGCCTGGAAGGACGCGGGCGGGCCAGTGGAGCGCGTGGCTGCAGCCCAAGCTTGATGCGCTGCCGGCGCAAAAGATCATAGTATGTCATGGGCTTAGAAGCTTCGAACCAACAGAAGCCTCAATTGCGCCGTAATTGACGACTTAATTTTTTGACGAGGCCATCAATGCGGATAACCGAGGTTATTCCAAACAATGGCCGACGATTCACCCGCACCAAAACCGCACGGCGCGCTGCCTATGGCACCGCGTCTACGGCGGTCCATGCGGTTGCGGCATGCCTTGAGCATGCGGCAGCCGGCGGCGCCGGCGGCCACGCGCAGCACACGCCCGTCGCGACGGCGCTTGAGCGGAAATTTCTTTGCCTTCATGGCGGCCCAGGTCTTGATTGCCGTAGTTGCGTTTATCGCAGTGACGGACTACGTGGCCGATGGCCCCATCAGGCAAGCGGTTTCGAATCTTCTGGGGCAGGTTTCAGGCGAACCAGTCGCGGCCAGGCCACCACCTCCGGTCGATGAAGCCTCCAGCCAGGAAACGACTGCCATTCCAGAGACTCCCACAGTTCCAACGCCGGTGGAAAAATCCAGCACTGAAATCGCGAAGCAGGTTGCGACAGTAGAGCCGGTGCCACTGGCCATCGAGCCGCCAACAGCAATGCTGGATGTTCCTGCCGCTCCCGAGCCCGTGAGTGCAGCTCCTGCCGTCATTGAGAAACCGGCCGAGGCGGCAATTGAACCTGCGCCGCAAGCGGAAGAGCCGGCGGCAGCGGAAGCAGTACCTGCGGTAATCGAGAAACCGGAAGCAGTCGCTGAACCTGCATCGCAAGCGGCTGTGCCACCGGCTGCGATGCGAGATGCCACCACGGTTCCCGAGCCAGCGGAAATACAAGATCCGGCCGTACCAGTTGATCCGGCACCGCAAGCGGGGGTGGCTGCAGAAGCGCCGCCGGTTCAGCCGCCGGCAGCGGAGAAAGCGGAAGAAGAGATGGTGGCGCTGGCGCCCATTCCCGATCTTACGCCCCAGGCAGAGGTTCCGGACGTGGTTCCGCCGTCAGACTCCACTAAGGCAGTGCTGGCCGACGGACAGGTTTTCCGCGATTGCGACACCTGCCCCGAACTGGCGGCAGTCAATTCCGGGCATTTTGCGATGGGGGCGGGAAGCGCCGCGCTGGCGCAACAGGCCAGCGTCACCGCTACCCAGGAGGTGACGATCGCCGCAGCTTTTGCAATCGGACGTCATGAAATCACTTTCGACGACTGGAACCACTGTGTGGCGGAAGGCGGCTGCACCAGCCTGCCCGCCGATGAAAACTGGGGCCGGGAGCGCCGCCCAGTGATCAATGTTTCATTCAATGATATCACCCAGCAATATTTGCCGTGGCTATCGCGCAAGACGGGTTTCACTTATCGCCTGCCGACGGAAGCCGAATGGGAATTTGCGGCGCGTGGCGGCGCCGCGGCACCGGCGGGCCAGGCCTATTCATTCGGTGATGATGGGACGCTGCTTTGTCAGTATGGAAATTCCTCCGACACGGCAGGGACGGCCAGCAGCTGCAGCGACGGGTTTGCCGCAACGGCGCCGGCTGGCTCGCTGAAGCCCAATACGCTCGGGCTTTTCGACATGCATGGCAATGTGTGGGAGTGGATGGCCGACTGCTGGCAACCGCAATATTCCGCGAAGGCGGCAGAGCCTTCGGAGACCTGCACGACCCGGGTGTTGCGTGGCGGCTCGTGGGCCAGCAAGCCGGCGGCGCTGCGCTCTGCCACCCGGGGCTGGGAGAGCCAGGACAGCAGCAAGAATTCCATCGGATTCCGCGTGGCGAGAACGCTGCCGTGAACGCCGCAATTTGCTAAGGGGAGCCTGCCGTGAAGAAAAGATTTTTCGTTTCATTTTCACTGTTGTCCGCTTCACTGGTTTTGTTTGCGCTTGTCCTGTCGGTGGCAAGTGCCTCACCTGCTGGCGCACAAGGGATGATTTCGGCTGAAACCGAGGAGGATAGCCTTGCCGAGGCTGACCTTGGCGAACTCGGCCAATTGAACGAAAAGGAAATCTCCACGATTCAACGGCTTTTGCGGCGGCTGGGATATCTCAAGGATGAGAACATGACGCGGGCCATGGACGGGCCGACCATCGCGGCGGCCCTTGCCCATCTCAAGGCGGTGAACACGTCGCCCAAGGGCCTGACCGCCGAAAAGATGCTGCGTTCGCTGTTTACCGCGGCGTGGATCAAGGAAGGCTGGGGGACGGGCAGCGCCGACGGCCAAGACCTGGTGGTCGACAAGGCTGAAGTCAAAGTGGCCCAGGAGGCACTTAAGAAGCTCAACTATGAACCCGGCCCCGTTGACGGCGTGTTCGGGCCCGCAACATTTTCCGCCATCGAACTGTT
>JAEUMI010000063.1 GCA_016792825.1 Hyphomicrobiales bacterium | reverse complement strand
GCCGATGCAGCGCCCCTGTTCAAGGCCGCGCTCGATTGCGGCGCGGAAATGGATGCCGCCATACAATCTGGAGATGCCCGCCTCTTCGGCTGCAGCCCAAAAACTCGGGAAGGAGCGCGGCTTTATGCCATCACGTTCGTGAGTGGCGTCCTTGAAGGCGAAATTTTCGCCGAACATGTGGGTCATCACCACCGCGGCAGCACCTGATTGTGTGCTGTGGCCGCTGGGGTATTCGGGAAATGGCGGCGTGTTCAGCAGCGATTCCCATTTCGGATCCGTGGTGCGGCGGATATAGGTCACGGGCCGCAACAGGTCGTACTGAAACTTGCTGTTCCAGCAGCCAATGAATGAGTCGGCTTCCGCGATGCCAAGCCGCGCCAGCACATCAACGCTCTTATCCAGCGCCACGTTATCGCGTTCGAAAATCTGCAGGGCAATTGCAATCCAGTGTCCGGGCGGAGTCGGCGACAGCATCGCATCGTCAGCCCAGAACCGCGCAATCGCCCGTTGTTCCGTGCTTATGTTCTGTTGTGTTTCAACGACCTCAATGGCTTGTTTGTAGAACTCGGACGTCTTGTCTTCGCTGTAGGCGGGCGGGGGTGGCAAATCACAAGTCGCGCCACTCGGCATGGCAAACGTGCGGTTCTTGCCCCAGTTTGGCAGAAGCGGTGTTTGCTGCTGTGCCGCCAGGCCGGTCGGCACCCAATTGGCCGCGCCCTTGGTCAATTCGTATCGCAGGGGGAAGCCCATGTTTTCGATGACTGCCCCGCCATCATCTTGCGACCATGCCAGAATATGTTTTGCGACCGCGCGGCCGTAGTCTTCGCTGCGCACTGCCACATCAGCGGGCAATCCAGCCGTAGCCTTCGTGCGCAATTTTGCCTCAAGTGAGGCAAGGGCCCGCTGGCCAGTGGGGCCCGTGTTCTCAAAGAAGTTCTGCGCGGCAAAAGCCATGGCAGCCTGAAGCACCACGGCTTCGTCATAGGTTTTGCCCGCTTCCCGTTGCGGCGCAGGCGTCAATCCGTTCAACTGGCCCGCCAGCGATTGCATTTCGGGCGAGCCGCTCGCCACTGCTTCAAATGCGGTCACGCCGAGGTACGCAAAGGAACGGCTGGCTACGGGCGGCGAATAGGTTGGCGTGTGGCGCACCAACTCCAGAACCAGTTGGTTCCACGTGCGCAACACCTCGTCGGGCCGGCTTGCGCTTGCCCATGATGGCGTAGTGCCCAGCGCCGCGATGCACATCAAAGCGAAAACGGCAGAGGACAATAATTTTCTCATGCGATTTTCCTCCCGGCAAATTCCACTATTGCGCTTTTCTGGCCCGTCGCAAACACGTCGCGGTCGAGATGGCGCAGGGTTTCCACTAAGGTTCCGGTTGTGATCATGTCCTTGCCATAGGGCACGACTTCGAATTCGACATACTTTCGCAGGTCATGCACCAGCCCGCGGCGCAGCGCCTCCCAGATGCTGTCCTTCATCAGGCCGTAGGCGCGCGTGCCGGGTCCCGCCAGCACAACCTGCTGCGGATTGATCAGCGCAATGAGCCGCGCGATTCCAAAACCCAACACCTCACCGGCCCGGTTAAAGGCATTGATGGCAATGGCATCGCCGGCTTCCGCCGCCTGTTCGAGGCCCCGCATGTCCTCGTCGCGCACCGCCGCATGGACATCGAAGTCGTGGGTTTGGCCGGAATTGGCCATGCGTACGATGCCGTAATCAGCGCTGAAGGCTTCGAGGCAGCCATGTCGCCCGCAGCGGCACAGCGGGCCATCGGGAAGATGGTTCATGTGGCCGAACTCTCCCGCCCGGCCATTGGCCCCGCCATAGACCACGCCATTGAGGATGAGGCCCAGCCCCACGCCGTGACCCAGGAAAACCACCGCGGTATTGCCGCTGTATTTCTTGCGGTCCGCCGCGATCAGCGCCTCGGCGATCATGTTGGCATTGTTGCCGATGCTGCACGGAATGCCCAAGATCCGCTCAAGCGGCTTGACCACCGGAATGTCGCGCGCCCGGAAGGCGGGGCTCCAGGAAATCTCTCCCGTAATCGTGTCGGCCACCCCCTGCACCGCAATCCCGATGCGCGAGATTGAGATCAGCTCAATCCCCAGCTTTCTGGCATTGGCCTTGATCTCGTGAGCCACGCGCGGTCCGAATTCCTCTTTTGGAATGTCGTAGGTGTCCATCCGCAGCTTGACCGGCGCATGCGTGGCCCCGCTGAAATCCGCGAACACCAGCTCAATGCTGTCGACCGAAATTGAAACGGCCAGCACATTGGTGGCCCGTGGGTTGAGCGCCAGTCGCGTGAGCGGCCGTCCGCGTCTGAGCTGCGCTGCGGCGGCCTCATCCTCGCCGACGGAATACACCAGTCCCTCGTCAATAAGTTGCGCGCTGATGGAGGTGATCGAGGCAGGCGACAAGCCCGTCTTGTGGCCCAAAGTAATTCTTGCAAGCGGCCCATGCTGCCGCAGGGTTTCAAGAAATAGTCCTCGATTCTGCCGTCTTACAAGATCGCTGTTCGCTTTCTTGAGCATCGTGTTCCCACTGAATTTCTCCAGCATTTACTGCTGAATTGTCATATTTATTTTCTGAGCTTGACTCCAAATGCGACTTGATGCAACATTTTTTTGGACGCTAAAATAAATCAATAATCGTCCATCGACCAGCCTTTGCGAGTTCCAGGACAACTGGAAAATAATGGGAGCGTCCCGCGGATGGCCTGGTGATGAGGAGGACTTAAGGAATGAAGCGCAACATCTTGACTTTGATGGCCGGAGCCCTGCTGCTCGGCATGTCTTCCATGTCAGCCATGGCTGCTGGAAAAACCATTGCAGTGTCCTGGAAGACCTTCCAGGAAGAACGTTGGAAAACCGACGAAGCCGCGATCAAGGCCGTGGTTGAGGCCGCCGGCAACACTTACATTTCGACCGATGCCCAGGGCTCGGCTCAGAAGCAGGCCGCAGATATCGAAGGCCTGATCTCGCAAAAGCCGGACGTTGTTCTGGTTGTTGCATTTGACTCCGATGCGATTTTGCCATCGATCCAGGCGCTCAGCGACGCTGGCATCAAGTCGATCGCCTATGACGTGCAGTTTGAAGATCCAAACGCACTCTACATCACCTTTGACAACGTCGGCGTGGGCCGCATCATTGCCCAGGAAGTCCAGAAGGCCAAGCCGGAAGGCAACTATGCTTTCATCAAGGGCGACAAGGGCGATCCAAACGCCACCTTCCTGTTCCAGGGCATGATGGAAGTGCTCAAGGAAGCCCTCGACTCCGGCAAGATCAAGAATGTCTGCGAGACCTTCACTGACGGCTGGAAGCCGGACAATGCCCAGAAGAACATGGAGCAGTGCCTGACCTCCACCGGCAACAAGGTCGACGCAGTGGCGGCTGAAAATGACGGCATGGCTGGCGGCGTTGTCGCTGCCTTGACCGCGCAGGGCATGGCCGGCATTCCGGTCGGCGGCCAGGACGGTGACTTGTCTGCCATCAACCGCGTAGCCCTCGGCACCCAGACCGTGTCGGTGTGGAAGAACGCCAAGGACCTCGGCAAAGTCGCTGGCGAAGCCGCCAACGCGCTGGCTGATGGCGCTGACGTAGCGTCAATCCCCGGTGTTGCCAAGTTCTCGGGCGGCAAAAAGGGCGTTGAGATGAACTCCATCCTCCTCGCCCCGACCCCCATCACCAAGGCCAACATCAATGTTGCCATTGATGCCGGCCACATCACCAAGGAACAGGCTTGTGCCGGGGTCGCCGCTGGTGCAGTTCCCGGTTGCTAATTTTAGGCACCTGATGAAATAATGGGCCGCGCCGCTTGCTGAAGCGGTGCGGCCTTTCTTTAGGTAGAAGCCGGATTCTGGGGGGGGGAGACGCCGATGTCTAGTGAATCCAATTCAAGCCAAGGCCCCGCTCTTCAAAATGAGGGGCCTGTGACGCGGTTTTTCCGCGCAACGGAAATCGATGCGCGCATGCTGGGCATGCTTGCTGCATTGGTATTGATCTGGTGCATCTTTGATATTGCGAGCGGAATCTTGCGCGGCAACTTTGGCGGCCTGCTCGGCGGATCATTTCTGACACCGCGAAATCTGTGGACGCTGCTCGTCCAGACGTCGTCAATCGCCATCATGTCCACCGGCATGGTGCTGCTCATCGTCATGCGGCAACTGGATTTGTCCGTCGGATCGATGCTCAGTCTCGTGGCAGTTGCCGGGGCGGTGCTTCAGGTGTTCGAACTTGTGCCGATCCTCGGCGTGGGCCACCCCGCAATCTGGATCATTGCCGTCATCTTCTGTATCGTGCTCGGCACGTTGGTTGGCGCGCTCAACGGTCTCATAACCGCCTATGCCAAAATCCCGGCGTTCATTGTCACGCTGGGCGGCCTGCTCGCCTATTCGGGCCTCGCCTTCTATCTGGCCAAGGGTGAAACCGTGGCTCCCATGGACAAGACTTACGAGATTTTCGGTGGCGGCATTCCGATCAGTTGGCTTGGGCCGTTCTGGAGTTGGCTGCTGGCAGGCCTCGTGTGTGCGGCGATTGTCTTTGGCATTATCAATGGCCGCCGCCAGCGGCTTCGCTTCAAATTTCCGCTGCGGCCTATGTGGGCCGAGGTTTTTCTGGCTTTCCTCGGCAGTGCCGCCGTGCTTGGCACGACAATGGTGATGAATTCCTATCCCTGGCCGTTCAGGCTGATCGAGAATTATGCCAAGGCGAACAATGTCGTCATACCCCCGGGTGTTGAAAACAGGGATGGCAATGCCATTTGCTTGGCAGGCGATCAGGTCGTGCGTTGCACCGAAGGATTGATCTATTACACCGGCTATTCCGTGCCGGTTCTGATTGCAATCGTGGTCGGCTTGCTCATGACATTCCTTGCCACGCGCACGATGTTTGGGCGTTACGTCTATGCCATCGGCGGCAATCCGGAAGCCGCTGAACTGGCGGGCATCAATACCAAGTTGATGATCGTGAAAGGTTTCGCGCTCATGGGAGCGCTCGTCGGTATCTCATCCATCGTCTCGTCGGCCCGCCTCAACGCCGCCACCAATGCGCTGGGCGGCCTGAACGAGCTCTATGTCATTGCCGCAACCGTCATCGGCGGCACGTCATTGGCAGGCGG
>JAEUMI010000062.1 GCA_016792825.1 Hyphomicrobiales bacterium | reverse complement strand
GGCGTGGCCATTGCCATGGCGGGTGACGCCAGCAATGCGGCTCTCGATCAGGTGTGGGAAAAGCTGCACGAAACCCGCCCCACCGCCATCAACCTGAAATGGGCGCTGGACGACATGCGGGGCTTCCTGCGCGGCCTGCCCGAGGCCAGAAGACAGGAAGCGGCCTATGCCCGCGCCGCGGCCATCGCCGAGGAGGACGTGCTGCTCAACCGCGCCATCGGCGGGCATGGCCTAAGCGTGATCAAGCAGATCTCGGCGCGAAAGAAGCCGGGCGAGCCCGTGAACATTCTCACCCATTGCAATGCCGGCTGGCTTGCCACCGTGGATTACGGCACCGCGACCGCGCCCATCTACCTGGCAACCGAGGAGGGCATCCCGGTTCATGTCTATGTCGATGAAACGCGGCCGCGCAACCAGGGGGCCCAGCTCACCGCCTGGGAACTTAACAACCACGGCGTGCCCCACACCCTGATCGTCGACAATGCCGGCGGCCATCTCATGCAGCACGGCCAGATAGACATGGTGATCGTCGGCACCGACCGCACCACCGCCCATGGCGATGTCTGCAACAAGATCGGCACCTATCTGAAAGCGCTGGCCGCCAAGGACAATAATGTTCCCTTTTACGTGGCCCTGCCGTCGCCCACCATCGACTGGACCGTCCATGACGGGGTGAAGGAAATCCCCATCGAGGAGCGCAACGCCGATGAAGTGAGCTTCGTCCAGGGCCTGGGCGAGGATGGCGCGACGCTGCGGGTGCGGATTTCACCGGAAGGCAGCCCAGCAGCAAATCCCGCCTTTGACGTGACCCCCGCCCGCCTCATCACCGGCCTAATCACCGAACGTGGCATCGCAAAGGCTTCAGCCGAAGGCCTGAGGGCGCTGTTTCCCGAACGGAAGTAGTTGTGTGTTTTCCTTCTCCCCAGCGGGGAAAAGTGGAGGCCTATTCCGATTCCTTCAGCCGTTGGGCATAGACGTTGATGATGAGGGCGCTGAGCAGGATCAGGCCGCGGATCAGAATCTTCAGGAAACTGTCGATCTGGATATGGTCGAGGCCGTTGTTGAGAACGCCCAGCACCAGGAGCCCGATGATCGTATTGCCGATGCCGCCGCGCCCGCCGAAGAGGCTGGTGCCGCCCACCACCACCGCGGCGATGGCGTCGAGCAGGTAGGTGTCGAACTGGTTCTGCTGGGCCGAGCCGAAATAGGCCACGGCCAGCATGCCGGCGATGCCGGAGCAGACGGCGGAAATCACCATGACCGAGCCGATGATGAATTTCACGTTGACGCCGGAATATTCCGCCGCCTCGCGGTTGCCGCCGGTCATGTAGATGTAGCGGCCAAAGCGCGTGTAGGTCAGCACCAGATGGCCGATGCCGAGGAACAGGATGGCGACGATGATGGTCCAGCGGATGCCGAAGATCGAACCCGAACCCAGCATCGTGATCAGGTCCGGATAGCTGTAGGCGATCTGGCCGCGTACCAGGAGCGCCGAGACACCGTTGGCGATCTGCATGATGGCCAGCGTCATGATGAAGGAGGGAATGCCGATCCAGGTGACGCCGAATGCCGTGATCAAGCCGAAGGCAAGGGCCGTCAGCAGGGTCAGCACAATGGCGATGATGCCGGGCAGCGGCAGGTTGGCGATGTTCACGTAATCCGGCTGCATCGTGAAGAAGGCGATCGTGATTCCCACCGCATTGGCGATTGCCGCCACTGAAAGGTCGATCTCGGCGGTCAGGATCACATAGGTGAGCCCCACCGCGATGATTGCCGTGATCGAAATCTGCGACAGGATGTTCATGAAATTGACGACGCTGAAGAACGACGAGCTCGCCACCGAGAAGAAAATCACCAGCGCCAGCAGCGTGAACACCGGCGCGATGTTGCGGAGCTGGTCCTTGAGAAAGCTCTTGAGCCGCCCGGTTTGTTGAATGTCAGTCACGCTCATCTCTGCTGCCCCTATGCCGCCGCCAGAAGGTCGGCCTTGTGGATTGTCCCACTATTGAATTCTTTTGCAACCATTCCCTTGCGCAGCACGCTCACCCGGTCCGCCAGCGTCAGGATGGTTTCCGGTTCGGTTGACAGAACCAGGATGGCAACGCCCCTGTCGCGCAGGTCCTTGACGATGCGGATCACGTCTTCCTTGGCGCCCACGTCCATGCCGCGCGTCGGCTCCGAGAGAATGAGCACCTTGGGCAGGTGCGTCAGCCATTTGGCCAGCGCCACCTTCTGCTGGTTGCCGCCCGACAGCGAGCCCAGCATCATGTTGGGATTGGGCGGCCTGATCTGCAGATCCTTGGCCCGCGTCCCGGCAATGTCACGCTCGGCTTTCGGCTTGAGCAGCAGCCGGTGGATGCGGTCAAGGATGGCGATGGAAATGTTCTTGTACACCGGTTCGGTGCGGAACAGCATCATGCGCCGGTTTTCCGGCACGAAGGCAATGCCTTCGCCCCGCGCCGCCGCCGTTGACTTGAAGGATTTCTGCGCTCCGTTGAGCAGGAAGCGGCCATGCTTGATCCGGGTTTTCCCGAACAGGGCGCGGGCCAGCTCGATCTGCCCGCAGCCCATGAAGCCGTAAACCCCGGTGATTTCCCCGGCCCGCAGCTTGAGCGAGACATCACGGAGCTGCCGGCCGTCGCTGATCGCCTCGGCTGCCAGCACGACCGGCTTGCTGTCATCGCCCGTAAGTTCGGCACTTTCTCCCATGTGCATGCCGATCGAGCCGCGCCCGATCATGTGGGAGATCACCGCGTCCTTGGTGAGCGTGGCCGCAGCTTCGGTGGCAACCTTTTTGCCGTTGCGGAACACCGTGACCGTGTCGGAAATTTCCAGCACGTCGTCGAGGAAGTGCGAAATGAAGATGATGCCGCGCCCGTCCGCCTTGATCTTGCGGAGAACGTCAAACAGCCGCTTGACCTCCGGCGGCGACAGCGCCGAGGTGGGCTCATCCAGGATGATGATGCGGGCGCCGGAAAACAGGACGCGCGAAAGTTCCACAAGCTGCTGCAGGCCGACCGGCAGCGAACCCATCCGGGTCCGGGGGTCGATATCAAGGCCGAGGCTGGCAATCAGCCGTGTCGCCTCCTTGTTGATGCGGGCCCAGTCCACCGTGCCCATCTTTGTCAGCGGCTGGTGGCCCAGAAAAACGTTTTCGGCAACCGTCAGGTCCGGAACTGTCGATAGTTCCTGGTGCACCATGCCGATGCCCGCCGCCAGCGCCTCGCGCGCCGAGCGGAAGTGGACCTTTGTCCCGTCAATGCGCATTTCGCCGTCATAGTCGTGATAGACACCGGCGATGATTTTCATCGTGGTGGATTTGCCGGCGCCGTTTTCGCCGACAAGGCCATGAATCTCGCCGGCCTGCAAAGTCATATCGACATCCTTCAGCGCCGCGATGCCGCCGAATGATTTTGACACATTTGAAAGCTGAAGCAGGGGCGGCAAGCCGCCCCCGCTAAGTGATTGAGCCGTCATGAACAGGTCAGATCAGGAAGTTCTTCTGCAGCCAGAGATGGCCCGGAGCTGTTTCCTTGGTGATGACCGGTCCGTCCGCCAGGATATAGTTCGGGATATCCGTGCCGGCTTTCTCGCCGCCCTGAACTGCCGCAACACCGGCAGCCACCGACCAGCCATGGATACGGCAGGACGGATTGCGCACCGTTGCCAGCATGGTGCCGTCAAGCACTGCCTGCACCGCCGGAGGCATGGCATCCACGCCGCCGATGATGATGCCTTCGCGGCCCTTCTGCTTCATGACCTGATTGGCGGCCAGCGCCATGTCGTCATTGTGGAAGAAGGCGCCGGCGATGTCCGGGTTCTGCGTCAGGACCGAATCCCAGATGCGGGCGACCTTGGTCACATCCCAGTCGGCTGGTTCTTCGTTGATCACTTTCACATCGGGGAAGTTGGCCACGACCGACTTGAAGCCCTTGGCGCGACCCTGGGCACCGGAATGGCCAAGCGCGCCCTGTGTCATAACCACATTGCCCTTGCCGCCGATGGCGGCCATGAGCTGCGAGGTCACGGCCGAGCCCATCATCTCGTTGTCAGGCGCGATGAAGGTATGGATGGCGATGGTTCCCGGAGGGGCAACCAGCGTGTCCATGGCGATGACCGGGGTGCCGGCATCGATCATTTTCTGGATCGGATCGGTGAGCGTACCGATGCCGAAAGTCTGTATGGCTACGAAATCCCACTTCTGGGTGGCCATGTTATCGATTGCCGCGCGCTGCTTGGTGGCTGCGAGCTCGCCGTCAAACCAGGTGATCTCGACATTCATCAGCTTGGCCCAGGCTTCCGCAGCCTGTTTGCCCTGGGCGCACCAGGAGGCCTGGAGGCCGGCGTTCGAGAAGGCGGCTTTCATCGGTTTGCCCGATGGCGCCAGGGCCTGCGCCATGGCTGGATCAAATCCCGCATCGGCCAGAAGGGCGCCGGCAAGGGCCGTGGCGCCGATCGCCTTGAAGACGTCGCGGCGGGTTTTTGCTTCTTTGATAAGGTCGTCGAGCATATGAAATTCTCCCATGTGAATTTTTATTAGGCAGGAGTGTTTTTGAGTCGCGTGCTGTTTGAGTCTCGGTTTATTGCACGAGTCTGCTGACACCCTCCGCTGCAAATCTTGCCGTCATCTCCCCAGCCTGTCAAATCCAATCGTCATACAAATGAAAATTGCCGTGCCCGGGTTTCGGTCATGGCTATGACGCGCGCGGGAAGTGACCGGATTTAAGCATCTCCATCGCTTCACGATTGATCAGAAGTTGATATTGCATTGCACCCAAACCTGAAAAAGGATGCTTACGCAGAGCCTTCGCCCGCCTGCGGTGTACCCAGATGGAAGGTTTCGGCCGCCGTGCGGCGTGCGGCGAGGCTGGCCTGCCATTCGGCCTCCTTGGCAAGCTTGCCTTCCGCCTCTGCAATGAATTTCACGATCGATTTTGGATCAAGCGATGCAAGTCCGTCATCGTCGCCGATGACCAGGTCGCCGGGACTTATCAACCGCCCGCCAACGACAACGCTGCAGTTGACCCGGCCGCGCTCTGCCGAAGTGGGCCCGCGCGGCGTGATCGCCCGGCTGAACACCGGAAGATCATTCCACTTGGCAAGCTCCGCCACATCGCGGACCGCCCCGTCACAGACCAGCCCGCAGGCCCCCAGGCGTCTCAGGTGCCCGCCCAGAATCTCGCCGATCATTGCGGTGTCCGCATGCCCGCCGGCGGCGATCACCAGCACGTCGCCCGGCTTTATTTTATCCAAAGCATAGAGCACCGCGCCGAAATCCGGCGGCTCGCACAGGGCCGTCACCGCCCGGCCAAACAGCCGCGGCTGCTGGCCCGGCGGGCACAGCGGGCGGATGGCGCGGTCGATCTGGCATTCCGCGTGGCTTACATCCACCGCAACCGCCACCGGCACCTGCCGCCACCGTTCGATTTTGCCCGGGGAGGATGCTTCAGGCTGATAATTATCAATAATGACGGGCATTGCACTTATCCCTCATGAAGTGATGTTGATTTAATGGAGTTCGCTTTTCAACAACTGCCCCAGGGCCGTGATGCCCTTGACGATTATCTCGTCCTGCTGTGTCGAATAGCTCACCCGGGCGTGGTTTGTTTCCTGTTTCAGGGGAAAGAAAGTGGCGCCGGGAACATAGGCGACTTTGGCTTTTGGCAGGCTTTGCTCCAGCATGAATTTCGCCGCGTCAAAGCCGTCCGGAAACGTAAGCCAAGTGAACAATCCGCCGCTTGGATCGGTGAACCTGATGTCCTGGGGGAAGGTCTGGCGGATCGTGGCCAGCATCAGCTCTTTCTTGCGGAGATAGGTCTGCCGGATCAGGCGGATGTGCTGTTCGATGTCGAAGCGTTCCAGAAACAGTGAGACCGCCGTCATGTTGAGCGTGCTGCACTGCGTGTCAACCGCAAGCTTGAGCAGGCCGAGTTTCTGAATGATCCCAGGCGATGCAACGGCCCAGCCCAGCCGCAAGCCCGGCGCCAGAATCTTGGAAAAGCTGCCCACGAAGATGACGCGGCCTTCCGTATCCAGGCTCTTCAGGGTCGGGAGCGATTTCCCCTGATAGCGGATTTCACGGTAGGGCGTATCTTCCAGGATGATGAGATTAAACCGGTTCGCCAGTTCGATCAGCCGCCTGCGCCGCTCCTCGCTCATGGTGACCCCGGTGGGATTCTGAAAATCAGGAACCGTGTAGAGGAGCTTGGCGTTTTTCGTGGCCAGCAGGACACGTTCAAGATCCTCCATGTCCATCCCGTTCTCGTCGATGCGCACCGTGGCATAGCGCGGCTCGTAAGGATTGAAGGCGATGAGGGCGCCGAGGAATGTGGGATTCTCGGTGATGATGATGTCGCCACGGTCGATCAGCAGTTTCGCGGTGAGGTCAAGCCCCTGCTGCGCGCCCTGAAGGATCAGCACGTCTTCCGCGGTGCATGCCATGCCATCGCGCCCCATGCGCTGGGCAATCTGTTCGCGAAGCTTCGGGATGCCGTTTGAAACCGTATACTGCAGGGATATCTGGCCATTGCGCGCAATGGCCTCTTCATAAACCGCGTTCAACTGCTCCAGCGGGAAAATGGACGCATCCGGATAGCCGCCGCCGAACGATATGATGCTGGGATCGGCCCCCAAACGAAGGAGTTCGCGGATCGCCGAAGGCTGGACGTTTTCCATCCGCCTTGCGAATTGCACATTCATGCTGGGGAATTCCTCTTGATCTCGATGAGATGGGGCCAATTTGGCGGTCTCCGCTGGCGCCGTCAACAGGGCTGCTTATCGTATGTTCCGTGCAATGACCTGAGGCTCAAGGGGATTGAAATTTTTGCCGAAGCGTCTACGTTCGGTTTTGGCCAGCGGACAGAGAAGCCGTGAGGTCCAATTCGGGAGGTCAGTTGATGTCGTTGCTGCAGGTTAACGCAGTATCAAAGAGCTTTGGCGCGATTCATGCGTTGACGGATGTCAGTTTTTCACTCGAAGCCGGCGAAGTCGTGGGCTTCATGGGCGACAATGGCGCAGGCAAATCCACCATGGTCAAGCTGATCGCCGGAAATTTTCCGCCAACCCAAGGCGAGGTCGTCGTCGATGGCCAGATCTGCCATTTCCACAAACCCATCGAAGCGCGCGCCAAGGGGATTGAAGTCGTCTATCAGGACCTGGCCCTGGCCGACAACCTGACGGCGGCGCAGAACGTCTTTCTCGGCCGCGAAATCAACAAGGGCGTCTGGCCTTTCAATATTCTCGACAAGGAGGCGATGATCAGGCGCGCCGCCGAGCTCTTCAGCGAGCTCAAGTCGGAAACCCGCCCGCGCGATCTGGTGAAAAAAATGTCGGGCGGCCAGCGCCAGGCCGTGGCCATTGCCCGCACACGGCTATCCAACGCCAAGCTGGTGCTGATGGATGAGCCTACCGCGGCCATCTCGGTGCGCCAGGTGGCGGAAGTTCTTGAACTCATCCGCCGCCTCAAGGCGCAAGGCGTTGCCATCATGCTGATCAGCCACCGCATGCCCGACGTCTTTGCCGTGTGCGACCGCATCATGGTGCTCAGGCGCGGCTCACTGGTTGCCGACAAGGCGACTTCCAAGACAAGCCCCGAGGAAATAACCGGGCTCATTACGGGAGCGATCCGTGCCGCCTGAAGCCACCTCACCAGCGCCTGCGGAAAATCACGCCATGCTCTCCGAGGTTTCGGAGATCAAGGAGCAGACCACGCTGCAGAGGATCTTTTCCAGCCAGGCTTTCTGGGTGACGGTGGCGCTGGTTGTCCTTTACGCCGGCATGGCCATGTATGAAGTGAGTTTCGGCACCGTCGACAACTTTGCCAACATGACCCGGAACTTCGCGCCCTTCGGCATCATGGCTTTGGGCATGACGGTGGTCATCATCACCGGCGGCATCGATCTTTCCATCGGCTCCATCATGGGCGTGGTGGCCATCGTCACCGGGCTTTTCCTCAGCTGGGAATATTCCTGGTATGTCGCCTTCTTCATGGGACTGGCGGCGGGCATGGCCTGCGGCGCGGTCAACGGCTTTTTTGTCGCCTATGTGGGCCTCTCGTCCTTCGTGGTGACGCTGGGCATGATGTCGATTGCCCGCTCGCTTGCCGTGGTTCTCTCCGGCAACCAGATGCTTTACAAATTTGGGCCCGATGCCGCCATCGTCAAGGCCATCGGCCAGGCGAAATGGCCGCGGCAGACTCCAGGCGATTCAATTCCCGACTGGATCCCGCAGTTTTCATCGCATTTCTGGACCATGGTCGTGCTTGGTCTCATCGTCGGCTATGTCTTTATTTTCAAGGCCTGGGGCCGCCACCTGTTCGCCATCGGCGGAAACGAGGAGGCCGCACGCCTCACCGGTGTTCCGGTCAACCGCGTGAAGTTCCAGGCCTATGTGTTCTCCGCCTTTACCGCCTCGATCGCCTCGCTGCTCATTCTGGGCTACAGCGGCTCGGCCATCAACGCCATGGGCCAGTCCTATGAATTGCGGGTGATCGCCGCAACCGTGATCGGCGGCGCAAACCTCATGGGCGGGGCAGGCACGGCCTTCGGCGCCATCGTCGGCTCGGCATTTCTGGAGGTCATCCGCAACGCCCTGCTGATGGCCGGCATAGATTCAAATTGGCAAGGGGCCTTTGTTGGCGCCTTCATCATTCTCGCGGTTCTTCTCGGCAAGCAGACCGGCGGCAAGTCTTTCGTCGCCGCGATGTTTGACCGGCTTGTCCCGAAGCGAAACCGCTAGAAAACCGCCGACTGGAAATAAATCCGGCGGCACTGCGTAAACGAAAGTGGAGGATCTGAGATGAAGAAATTTTTACTGACCGCAGCGGTTGCCTTTGGGGCGCTTACCGTGGCCGCCGTCGGGGCCCAGGCGAAGTTCACCTTCGCGCTGGTTCCCAAGAACATGAACAACCCGTTCTTCGACCAGGCCCGTGATGGCTGCAAGAAGGCCGAGGCTGAATCCAACGGCGCCTTTGAATGCATGTATATCGGCCCCGGCGAGCACGGCGGCGGCGACGAACAGGTCCAGATCGTGCAGGATCTCGTGGCCAAGAAGGTCGATGGCATTGCCGTGGCCGTGGCCAACGCCGCTGCCATGACGGTGGCCCTTCAGGCGGCAAAGGATGCCGGCATTCCGGTTCTGACCTGGGATTCCGACATGCTGCCCGAGAACAAGGACCTGCGCCTGGCCTATATCGGCACCCACAACTATGAGATCGGCACCAACCTCGCGGCACTCGCCATGAAGATCAAGCCGAACGGCGGCACTGTCTGCATCCAGTCGGGCGGCGCTGCGGCGGCCAACCACAACGAGCGCATGCAGGGCATCCGCGACGTGCTCTCGGGCACGAAGTCGGCCGCCTCGCCTGGCGACCGCCTGACCGGCCAGAACGGCTGGACGGAAATCGAGGGTTGCCCGCTCTACACCAACGATGACTTCCCGCTCTCGGTGCAGCAGTTCGAGGACATCATGGCCAAGAACCCCAAGCTGGATGCCTTCATCCCCACCGGCGGCTTCCCGCAGTTTGTTCCCGATGCAAACCGCGCCGCTGTCGAGAAGTACAAGGGCATGATCGCCGACAAGTCGCTGGCCCTTGTGGTCGCCGACACCTTGCCGGTGCAGATCGACCAGATGAAGGAAGGCTATTCCCTCGGTCAGGTGGGCCAGCGCCCGTTTGAAATGGGCTACATGACCATGAAGGCCTTTGCCGACATGAAGGATGGCAAGGCCGCACCGGCCGATCCGTCCTATACCGGTCTCGATGTCTGCACGCCCGAAACGGCCGATACCTGCATCGCGAAGTAAGAACTCAACAAGGTATTGAAAGGGCGGGGCGCTCCCCCGCCTTTTTATTGGAGGAAGTGATGTCGAAAATGTTCTCACTGGAAAATCGCGTGGCACTGGTCACCGGCGCTTCGCGCGGGCTGGGCCTCGCCATGGCGAAGGCCCTGAAGGAAAACGGCGCCCATGTCATCATCAACGCCCGCGATGCGGCAGCCCTTGCCACGGCGGCAAAACCCATCGGCGCGCAACCCATGGCCTTCGATGTGAGCGATGCGGCCGTTTCGCGCAAAGCCCTTGAAGACATTGAGCGGGAACACGGCCATCTCGACATCCTGGTCAACAATGCCGGCATCCAGCACCGCAAGCCCCTTGTCGAATGGGAAGATGCGGATTTTGATCGCGTTATCAGCGTCAATCTCAGCTCCTGCTTTCGCCTCGCGAGGGATGCGGCCCGCCTCATGCTGCCGCGGAAATTCGGGCGCATCATCAATACCGGATCTGTCGCCGCCATTCTTGGCCGCCCCACCATCCACGCCTATGTGGCCGCCAAGGCGGGCCTGCATGGCCTGACCCGCTCCATGGCGGCGGAACTGGGCCGCCACGGCATCACCATCAATGCCCTTGCCCCAGGCTACTTTGCCACCGAACTCAACACCGCGCTCCTCGAAGATAAGGCATTCACCGCATGGGTTGAAGCGCGGACCCCGGCGGGGCGCTGGGCAAAACCGGAAGAACTGGGGGGAGCCGCGGTTTTTCTCGCTTCCGATGCGGCAGCCTATGTCAACGGCCATGTGCTGGCGGTCGATGGTGGGCTTTCGACGTCGCTGTGATTACGTCAATCGCCCGGTCTGGAACAGCAGCACCTTGAGCCCGCCATGGGACACAGGCCGGCCCGGCGGCGCGAAGGGCAGGCCAGTGGCTTTGGCCAATGACGTGTCGGTGGTGATCAGCCCCACGCGCCAGCCGGAAAATCGCGCCAGAAGCGTTTTCCCCAGTGCCGCGTAGAGGGTTACCAGCGGCGCCTTGTCACCGATCCGTGTGCCATAGGGCGGGTTGACGATCACCAGGCCGGGCCGCCCCGGCGGCGGCGTGATGTTGCTCACCGCATGATTCTGGAACACCGTGAAAGCCGAAACCCCGGCCCGCTCCGCATTGGCCCGGCTCATCTGGATTGCACCCGCGTCACGGTCGCTGCCGAAGAAATGCAGGGCGGGCTTTATGCCGTGGGACGCATTGCGCAGGCGCTGCCATGCGCCTTCATCGAAGCTTGTCAGTTGCTCGAAAGCAAAGCGCCGCGACCGGCCCGGACTCAATCTCGCCGCTATTTCCGCCGCTTCAATGACGAAGGTGCCGGAGCCGCACATGGGATCGACCACGGTTTCCTGGCCGTCATATCCGCATTGCCTGAGGAAGAGCGAGGCCATGGTTTCGCGCATCGGCGCCTTGGCCACGGCTTCCTTGTACCCGCGCTTGTAGAGCGAAGAGCCCGAGGTATCGAGGCTGATCATGCACAGATTGTCTTCGAAGCGCGCCATGACGCACAATTCCGCCTCAGGCAAAATGGGGGCTCCAAGCTCTTCACGGATCGCGGTTTCGATCCGCTGAGCCGCCGCACCCGCATGGTAGATGCGCGACTTTCTGCTGGAGACTTCGACACTGACCGGCACATCGGGCCGCAGGAAATCCCCCCAGTGAAATTTGCGGGCGAGCTTGTCGAGCTGCGCCAGGTGGCCCGCATGAAACGCCCCGATGCGGGCAAGCACGCGCGTGGCCCCGCGGATTTCGAGATTGGCCCGCCACACCTCGGGCCAGCCGCCCCGCAGCACCACGCCGCCAGTGACTGCCTTGGGGCCAGCAAAGCCTTTTTCCCGCACTTCGTCGCACAGCGCCGCTTCAAGGCCAAGGGGCGACACCAGGAATATCTCAAACGCAGTGTTCAGGGCCGGCATGGATCGAAATTCAGCCGCAGGCCCGGGCGGGGCCAGGGCATGCTCACCACCTTGCCTGTGCTCGACAGCGTGATATAGGCCGTCTTCAGGTCCGGCCCGCCAAAGCAGATGTTGGTGCAGATCGGATCCGGCATGGCGATGAACTCGACGAACCTGCCATCCGCTGCAATCACGTTGATGCCGCCAAGCACCAGCGAGGCCACACAGATATTGCCCTCCGCTTCCACCGCCAGGGAATCAAAGGAGGTGTAGCCGGCGGGCCCGGTCAGATGATTGCCGCCGTTTTCATGCGGCGGCTGCTGGCGGATGACGCCGGGCGTAACAATATCAAATCCCCACAGGTGGCCGGTGCGGGTCTCGGCCACGTAAACCGTTTGCTCGTCAGGCGACAAGCCGACGCCATTGGGCATGATCATGGGCTGCACCAGCTCCCTGATCAGGCTGCCGTCAGTCCTGGCATAGTAGAGGCCGCCCAAATCCACCTCGCGCGGCCGCCGCTTGCCATGGTCGGTGAAATAGAAGCCGCCATGCCGGTCGAAGACGATATCATTCGGGCCTTTCAGCGGATGGCCGTCGCACTGCGTGTAAATCGCTTCAACCTTGCCCGTGTGTATATCGATCCGCTCGATCCGGCCGCCGCTGTAATCCTCCGCCTGCCCGGAGGGAACCAGCCTGCCGCCGCTTCTGTCCCAGGAAAATCCGCCGCTGTTGCAGATATAGAGATAACCGTCCGGCCCGAAGGCCGCGCCGTTGGGCCCGCCGCCCGGCATTGCGATAATGGAGTTGCGGCCCTTTGGATCGATGCGCGTGACACAGCCTCTGG
>JAEUMI010000178.1 GCA_016792825.1 Hyphomicrobiales bacterium | reverse complement strand
TGAATGAATCGGCGAAACTTCATAATCGGCATGGCGGCACTGGTGCCGGGTTCGGCGCTTGCGGCCAAGAAGAAGGCCCCAGCCTATCGCGGGGCAGAGGTAGTTGAATTCGTGACGCCGGAGCGGCGCGGCACGGTGATCGTCAATACCGAGGAAAAGGCCCTTTATCACATCATCGGGCGGGAGACCGCCATCCGCTATGGCGTGGCGGTGGGCAAAGACGGGTTTGACTGGGCGGGCATCGCCAAGGTGGGGCGCAAGGTGGAGTGGCCGACATGGACGCCGCCAGCCTCGATGATCAGGCGGCGGCCGGACCTGGAGAAATGGCGCAACGGCATGCCCGGCGGGCGGGAAAACCCGCTGGGCGCGCGGGCGATCTATCTGTTTGCCGGCGGCCGCGACACGCTGTTCCGCATTCACGGGACCAATGAGCCGCAGTCGATTGGCACGGCCGCGTCCTCGGGCTGCATCCGGATGCTGAACGAGGAAGTGTCCGAGCTCTATGAGAGTGTGCAGATCGGCACGAAGGTCATCGTGATCTGAACGGCGATAGTCTCTACTTCTCCCCGAAGGGGAGAAGGAAAACAGTTTAGCGGCAGGTGCGGTACCAGCCCATGTCGACGTGCAAGTGATCGTGATGGTCGGCGTTGTAATCGGGGCTGAGGACGACGTTGAAATAATCACAGGCGCCGTCGCGGACCTCTTTCAGGAATTCTGCCTCCGGCTGGCTGCCCTGCCACTGCTGCTTGAGGCTGACGAGCTTTCCGCTGCTGAGGCGGAAGCCTGAAATGTCGAAGGCATTGGCGGTGGCATGTTCGCTGGCGGCCGAGGAGCCGCGTATGGTGCGGCAGGAATAGGAGCCGAAATGGAGGATTTCGGCGACGGGCTCGCCCAGGTGTTGGCGCGCGGCGGGCTGCACGACGTTGTGCTCCCACATGAAGAGGCGGGCGGCGATGGCGCAACGGGTTTCTTCCTCGTTCAGCTTTGCTGTTGAAAGGCTCGCGAGCTTGATGGTGTCCTGCCTGGTGCATTGAGTGGAATCGATTTGCGCAGGTTCGATTCTCACGGCTTTCCCGGCGCGGGCGAAAGCGGCGCGGCAGTTTTCCACGTTTGTGTCGATGCGCTTCAGCTTGAAAGGTGTCAGAAAATTGGAGGGGGCATCGAGGTCCGGCAAGACCAGCGGATCATATTCCCTCGGCCATTCAAAATAGCCCAGCCGGGAGAAGCCATAGGCCGACAGGACAAGGACAAGGGCGAGCGCCAGGAGAAAGAACAGACGGCGGAAGACAAGCGACATTCACGGATTCCATAAGACTTTTTGCCCATTTGCCATGTTGCGGCGCACAAGGTAAAAGAAATACGGAATTCGAGGCGATTGAATGGCAAACGACAAGTCTGCGGCGCGTCCCCTGTCGCCGCATCTGCAAATTTACCGGCCCATGCTGACCATGATGATGTCGATCATGCACCGCATTACGGGCGTGGGGCTTTATTTCGGGATGGTTCTGCTGGTGTGGTGGCTGACCGCCGCTTCCGTTTCCGATAGCTATTTCGAATTCGTGCAGGGGTTTTTCGGACACTGGTTCGGCCGGCTGCTGCTGTTTGGCTTTACCTGGGCGCTGATCCACCACGCGCTGGGCGGGCTGCGGCACCTCCTATGGGATACGGGACGCGGCTTTGATCTCAACCTCATAGAATGGCTGGCGCGGGCCAATCTGGCTGGTTCCATCGTTTTGACGTTGCTACTCTGGGTTATCGGCTACGGAGTGATGGCATGAGCCCCGATAAATCCGGCACGCGGCATTTCTGGCAGCAGCGGGCAACGGCCATCACCAATGTGCCGCTGGTGTTGTTTTTGCTGTGGTTCATCGTTTCACATCTGGGGGCAGCGCGGGCAGACGTGGTGGCGAGCGTGCAGAATCCGATCAATGCAGTCCTGCTTACCTTGTCATTTGCCTCCATTCTCTGGCACATGCGGCTGGGCATGGAGATGGTGCTTGAGGATTATGTGCAGGATGAGCGCATGCTTCGCACCAGCCTGCTGCTCAATACACTTTTCACGGCGGCCATGGCTTTGGCGGCGCTCTATGCAATTCTCAAAATGGTTTTTGGTGCTTGATGGCCGCGAAGAATTCCTATCCCATAACCGACCACAGCTTTGACGTGGTCGTGGTCGGCGCCGGGGGTGCTGGTTTACGCGCCACGCTTGGCGCTTCCCAGGCTGGATTGAAAACGGCCTGCATCTCGAAGGTCTTCCCGACACGCTCGCACACGGTGGCAGCCCAGGGCGGGATCGCTGCTTCGCTTGGCAACATGGGGGCTGATGACTGGCGCTGGCACATGTATGACACGGTGAAGGGTTCGGACTGGCTGGGCGACCAGGACGCCATTGAATATCTCTGCCGCCAGGCGCCAACCGCCGTCTATGAGCTGGAGCATTTCGGCATGCCGTTTTCGCGCACCGAGGACGGGCGGATTTACCAGCGGCCGTTCGGCGGCATGATGCAGAATTTCGGCGAAGGCCCGCCGGCGCAGCGCACCTGTGCGGCTGCCGACCGCACCGGGCACGCCATGCTGCATACGCTTTATGGCCAGTCGCTGCGCTACGAGACGGAATTCTTCATCGAGTATTTCGCGCTTGACCTGATCATGGAGGACGGCGCGGTCCGGGGCGTGATGGCTTTGTCGATGGAAGACGGCACCATTCACCGCTTCCTGGCGCACAAGACCATTCTGGCCACGGGCGGCTATGGCCGGGCCTATTTCACCGCAACCTCGGCCCATACCTGCACGGGTGACGGCAACGCCATGGTGCTGCGCGCCGGGCTGCCGCTGCAGGACATGGAATTCGTGCAGTTCCATCCCACCGGCATTTACGGGGCGGGCTGCCTGATTACCGAGGGCGCGCGCGGCGAGGGCGGCTATCTCACCAATTCGGAAGGCGAGCGCTTCATGGAGCGTTATGCGCCATCGGCCAAGGACCTGGCGTCACGCGATGTGGTGTCACGGTCCTGCACCATCGAAATCCGCGAGGGCCGGGGCGTGGGGCCGCTGAAGGACCATATTCATTTGCATCTCGAGCATCTCGATCCCGCCGTATTGCATGAGCGGCTGCCGGGCATTTCGGAATCGGCCAAGGTTTTCGCGGGCGTTGACCTGACGCGTGAACCCATCCCGATTTTGCCCACGGTGCATTACAACATGGGCGGCATCCCCACGAATTATCATGGCGAGGCGCTGGCGGGAGATGCGAAGAACCCGGAGAAAGTTGTGCCGGGACTGATGGCGGTGGGGGAGGCGGCCTGTGTGTCCGTACACGGAGCAAATCGCCTGGGTTCGAATTCGCTGATCGATCTGGTGGTGTTTGGCCGGGCTGCGGGGTTGAAATGCATTAAGGACATCAAGCCGAAAGCGCCGCACAAGGCGTTGAAGAAGGATGCGGGCGAGGCGGCGATCGCGCGGCTTGACCATTTCCGCAATGCTTCGGGCAGCGCACCAACAGCGGAATTGCGGTTGCGCATGCAGCGCGCCATGCAGGACAATTGCGCTGTGTTCCGCACCGGCGAAGTTTTAGCCGAAGGTGTGAAGAAGATTGCCGATATCTGGAAGGCCAGCGATGACATCCGGGTGACGGACCGTTCGCTGATCTGGAACAGCGACCTCATCGAGACGCTGGAATATGACAATCTGATCGTGCAGGCGGCGGTGACGGTTGAGGGCGCCCTGGCGCGCGAGGAAAGCCGCGGGGCGCATGCGCGCGAGGATTTTCCCAAGCGCGATGACAAGGCCTGGATGAAGCATACCCTGAGCTGGACCGATGGCGCCAAGCGCAAGGTGAAGCTCGCCTACCGCCCGGTGCATGATTTCACCATGTCGAAGGACATTGACTACATCAAGCCAAAGGCGAGGGTGTATTGATGGTAATCACGATGAAGCAGACCCCTGACCCGGCGCTTCGCGCCACCCTCTCCCTCAAGGCGAGAGGGGAAGAGAAGAACAGCAATCATGGTTGAACTTGCGCTTCCACAGAACTCCAAGGTCCAGCCGGGAAAGAGCTGGCCGAAGCCCGCTGGCAAAAAGCTGCAGGAGTTCCGGATTTACCGGTGGAATCCGGATGACGGAAAAAACCCGCAAATCGACAGCTACCATGTGGACATGGAGAGCTGCGGGCCCATGGTGCTGGACGCCATCATCAAGATCAAGAATGAGCAGGACCCGACGCTGACCTTCCGCCGTTCGTGCCGGGAAGGGATTTGCGGCTCCTGCGCGATGAACATTGACGGCACCAATACGCTGGCGTGCCTGAAGGCCTGCGACGAGGTGAAGGGGCCGATCCGGATTTATCCGCTGCCGCACATGCCGGTGGTGAAGGACCTGGTGCCGGACCTCACGCGGTTTTATCAGCAGCACAAATCGGTTGAGCCGTGGCTGAAGACCACGAGCCCGACGCCGGAAAAGGAATGGAAGCAGTCGCACAGCGACCGGGCGCTGCTCGACGGGCTTTATGAATGCATTCTCTGCGCCTGCTGCTCGACCTCGTGCCCCTCCTACTGGTGGAATGGCGACCGCTATCTCGGCCCCGCGGTTCTGCTCCAGGCCTACCGCTGGCTGATCGACTCGCGCGACGAGGCCAAAAAGCACCGCCTCGACAGGATTGAGGACCCGTTCAAGCTTTACCGCTGCCACACCATCATGAACTGCGCCAAGGCCTGCCCCAAGGGGCTGAACCCGGCCAAGGCCATTGCAGAGATCAAGAAGCTGATGGTGGAGCGGCAGATTTAGCCCTTTTTATTGCTGTCAGAATTGTGCCGCACGAGAATAAGAGATATAGCCAGCCCCGAAGTTCCAGCTCAGGAAAGCCAGCATGACCCCCACCTCCCTCGACAGTTTCAAGTGCCGCAAAACCCTCAAGGTGGGGTCCAAGAACTACACCTATTTCAGCCTCAAGGCGGCGGAGAAAAATGGCCTCAAGGGCATTTCAAAGCTGCCCTATTCGCTGAAGGTGCTGCTGGAAAACCTGCTGCGCCATGAGGACGGGCGCAGCGTTACCAAGGCCGACATCCAGGGCATTGCCGACTGGCTGAAGAAGCGGGGCAAGGACGAGATGGAAATCGCCTTCCGCCCGGCCCGCGTGCTGATGCAGGATTTCACCGGGGTTCCGGCGGTTGTCGATCTGGCGGCGATGCGCGATGCGATGAAGGACCTGGGCCAGAACCCCACCAAGATCAATCCGCTGGCGCCGGTTGACCTGGTTATCGACCATTCGGTGATGGTGGATTATTTTGCCTCGACGGGAGCGTTCAAGAAGAATGTCGAGATGGAATATGGCCGGAACGGCGAGCGCTACACCTTCCTGAAATGGGGGCAGGGCGCCTTCGACAATTTCCGCGTGGTGCCTCCGGGCACCGGCATTTGCCACCAGGTAAACCTGGAATATCTGGCCAAGACGGTGTGGACACGCACCGACAAGGTGAAGGGCAAGCAGGTGACGACCGCCTATCCTGATACGCTGGTGGGCACCGACAGCCACACCACGATGATCAATGGCCTTGCCGTATTGGGCTGGGGGGTTGGCGGCATCGAGGCGGAGGCGGCGATGCTGGGGCAGCCGATTTCGATGCTCATTCCGGAAGTGATCGGCTTCAAGCTTGACGGCCGTTTGCCGGAAGGCACGACGGCGACCGACCTGGTCCTTACGGTGACGCAGATGCTGCGCAAGAAAGGCGTGGTCGGGAAATTCGTGGAATTCTACGGGCCGGGGCTTGGCACGCTGGCGCTGGAAGACATGGCGACGATTGCCAACATGGCGCCGGAATATGGCGCGACCTGCGGCTTCTTCCCGGTGAACGCGGAGACCATTTCCTATCTCAAGGGCACGGCGCGGCCAGCCGCCCAGGTGGCGCTGGTCGAAAAATATGCCAAGGCGCAGGACATGTTCTGGACGCCGAATTCCATCGATCCAGATTTCACCGATGTGCTGTCGCTTGACCTTGCAACAGTCGTGCCTTCCATGGCCGGGCCCAAGCGGCCGCAGGACAAGGTGACGCTGACGGAGTCGGCTTCCGGCTTTGCCAAGGTGATGGCCGATGAATTCAAGAAACTGGAACAGCTCGGCCAGCGCTTCAAGGTGGAGAATGCCAATTTCGATGTGGGCCATGGCGACGTTGTTATCGCCGCGATCACGTCGTGCACCAACACTTCCAATCCTTCGGTGATGATCGGGGCGGGTCTTCTGGCGCGCAATGCGCAGAGGAAGGGCCTGACGGTGAAGCCATGGGTGAAGACATCGCTGGCGCCGGGAAGCCAGGTGGTGACGGAATACCTGAAATCATCGGGCCTGCAGAAGGACCTGGATAAGCTGGGCTTCGACCTGGTGGGCTATGGTTGCACGACCTGCATCGGCAACTCGGGGCCCTTGCCTGAAAACATTTCCGAGTCGATCCGGAAAAACGACCTGGTGGCGGCGGCGGTGCTTTCGGGCAACCGCAATTTCGAAGGCCGGGTGAATCCGGATGTGCGGGCCAATTACCTAGCGTCTCCGCCGCTGGTAGTGGCGTATGCCCTGGCGGGATCGCTCAATGTGAACCTCACCACCGATCCGCTGGGCTTCGATAAAAAGGGCAAGCCGGTTTACCTCAAGGACATCTGGCCGGATGCCAAGACCGTGGCGGATTTCGTGCGCAAGAACGTCACCCGCAAGGCCTTCGCCAAGCGCTACAAGGATGTGTTCAAGGGCGATGCGGCGTGGCGCAAGATCAAGGTCACCAAGGGCCTCACCTATGCCTGGGACGGGAAGAGCACCTATGTGGCGAGCCCGCCCTATTTCACCGGGATGAGCATGACGCCCGCGCCAGTGACGAATGTTTCGGGGGCGCGCGTGCTGGGGCTTTTCCTCGACTCGATCACCACGGACCATATTTCCCCGGCGGGCGACATCAAGGCCACCTCGCCGGCGGGCCGGTATCTGAGTGCGCACGGGGTGGAGCGCGTCGATTTCAATTCCTACGGAGCGCGGCGCGGCCACCACGAAGTGATGATGCGCGGCACCTTCGCCAATATCCGGATCAAGAACCAGATGGTTCCTGGGGTGGAAGGGGGCGTGACGATCCATTATCCCTCGCGCGAGCAGATGCCGATCTACGATGCGGCGATGAAATATCAATCCACCGGCACGCCGCTGGTGATCTTCGCGGGCAAGGAATATGGCACGGGTTCATCGCGCGACTGGGCGGCGAAGGGCACCAAGCTGCTGGGGGTGCGCGCCGTGATCGCGCAGAGCTTCGAGCGCATCCACCGCTCCAACCTCATCGGCATGGGGGTGGTTCCGCTGCAGTTCCAGGAGGGCGAAAGCTGGCAGGTTTTCGACCTGCGCGGCGACGAGACGGTGACCATCAGCGGCTTGTCGGAAGGATTGAAGCCGCGCTCGCAGCTATCACTTGAAGTGCAGCGGGCCGATGGCTCGGCGCTGGTGATTTCGGTGCAGTGCCGGATCGATACGCTGGATGAACTGGATTACTTCATGAACGGTGGCATCATGCCTTACGTGCTGCGCAATCTGGCAAGTGCTGCGTAGCCGATTTGGAATAGCGGCCCGTATCTCCGATACCGAGGATAACCTCAGCAGGGCGTATGACGATGGGCATGAGCGAGCGCGACAAGATGGCGGCGGGAGAATGGTATTCCTGCCTTGATCCCGAGTTTGACGGAATACGCGGTGCTGCCCGCATTGCCGTCCATGCGCACAACACCCTGCACCCGGGTGAGCGCGGCAGCATGGCGCCAGAGCTTCGTGCGCTTTTTGCCGAGGTTGCAGACGACGTGTTCATCGAAGCGCCGTTCCATTGTTCCTATGGCATCAACACCAGGCTGGGAAGCCGCGTCTATCTCAATGCCGGCTGCACCATCCTAGATTCCGGCAGGGTGTGCATCGGGGCGGATACCATGCTCGGGCCGGGCGTTCATATCTACTGTGCCGAACACCACAAGGATCCGGTCCTGAGGGCGAAGGGGCTCGAGATTGCGCTGCCGGTGGAGATCGGCAAGAACGTGTGGGTCGGCGGTGGAGCCATCATCCTGGGCGGGGTGACGATCGGCAACGGGGCGCTCGTGGGCGCCGGCGCGGTAGTGACGAAAGACGTGCCGCCGGGCGCGACGGTGGTGGGCAATCCGGCGCGGCAGATCGGCGGCGGTGCCTGACCCGTGCGGAACAATTGATCCGGCAATCCAGTTATAAAGTTTGCAGCAAGAAGGAGTTTGACGATGACCTATGTTGACGGATTTGTTGTCCCCGTGCCGAAGAAGAAGCTGGCGGCCTACCGCAAGATGGCAGCAAAGGCGAGCAAGGTATGGATGAAACATGGCGCGCTTTCCTATGTGGAAGCAGTTGCAGATGATGTGAAGCCGGGAAAATCCACTTCGTTCCCGCAGAGCGTGAAACTCAAGGACGGGGAAACGGTGATATTTGCATGGATCACATACAAGTCCCGCAAGCACCGGGACCAGGTGAATGCCAAGGTCATGAAGGACCCCTACATGGCCAATTTCGACCCAAAGACAATGCCTTTTGACGGAAAGCGCATGTTCTGGGGCGGCTTTAAGAAACTGGTAGCCATGTAGGCCGGATTGCCGCGGAAACCTGCAACAAACATGTGATCATGCCTCACCGGCTCGTGAGTAGCTGAATGGTGCATTAGTTGCTATATCCGCCCCATGACGTGTTTACTCACCCGCCGGAATGCCCTTGCCCTTGGCGCTGCCGCCGTGCTTGCGAGACCGGCACTTGCGGCGGTCAAGCGCC
>JAEUMI010000035.1 GCA_016792825.1 Hyphomicrobiales bacterium | reverse complement strand
CCCATCCGCTATTCCTACAACACGGTGAACAATGAACTGCCGCGGCCCGCGCCTTCCACGCCTGCCTCAAATCTCACGCGGGAGGAGGCCTGCGCCAAGTATCCGCTCGGTGCTGCGGATCCCAACTGCAATTTCGGCAATTTGAACTGGCTGGGAACCGACGACCAGGGGCGGGACGTGGTGGCGCGTCTGATTTACGGCTTCCGGATTTCGGTGGCCTTCGGGCTGATCCTCACATTCTTCTCGTCAATCATCGGCGTGGCGGCGGGGGCGGTGCAGGGCTATTTCGGCGGCTGGACGGACTTGCTGTTCCAGCGCTTCATCGACATCTGGTCATCGATGCCAACGCTCTATTTGCTGATCATACTGGCGGCATTCATTACCCCGACATTCTGGCTGCTGCTATTCATCCTGGTTCTCTTCTCGTGGACGGGATTGGTCGGCGTGGTGCGAGCCGAATTCCTGCGGGCCCGCAATCTGGAATATGTGCGCGCGGCCCGCGCCCTGGGTTTGAGCAATACAAAAATCATGTTCAAACATCTCCTGCCCAACGCGCTGATTTCAACAGTCACCTTCATGCCTTTCATTCTCTCAGGTTCGGTGACGACGCTAACGGCCCTTGATTTTCTTGGCTTTGGGTTGCCGCCGGGCTCGCCTTCGCTGGGCGAATTGCTGGCCCAGGGCAAGGCCAACCTGCAGGCGCCATGGCTTGGTTTCACCGGCTTCTTCGTGGTTTCCATCATGCTCACGCTTCTGGTGTTCATCGGCGAGGGCGTCAGGGATGCGCTTGATCCGCGAAAGACTTTCGCATGAGCGAGGTTTTGCTCGAGGTCAAGGACCTGTCCGTGGCCTTCCGCCAGGGCGGCAAGGCCACGCTGGCGGTTGACCATGTGTCCTTCTCCCTGAAAAAAGGCGAGACGCTGGCGCTTGTGGGTGAATCTGGCTCTGGCAAATCGGTTTCGGCACTTTCCATTCTCAAGCTCCTGCCCTATCCGGCGGCAGAGCACCCTTCCGGTTCGGTCAGGTTCAAGGGCCAGGAATTGCTCGATGCGGATGAGAGCGACCTCCGCAAGGTGCGCGGCAACGACATCACGATGATTTTCCAGGAACCAATGACCTCGCTCAATCCGCTGCATTCGGTGGAAAAGCAGATCGGTGAAATCCTGGAATTGCACCAGGGCCTGGGCGGCGCTGCGGCGCGGGAACGGATCATCAGCCTGCTCAGCAAGGTGGGCATCCGCGATCCCGAGACGCGACTGCAGGATTATCCGCACCAGCTTTCCGGCGGGCAGCGGCAGCGCGTTATGATCGCCATGGCGCTGGCCAACAATCCCGACCTGCTCATTGCCGATGAACCTACCACGGCGCTTGACGTGACGGTGCAGGCGCAAATTCTCAAGCTGCTGAAGGAGCTGCAGGCCGAAAACGGCATGGCGCTACTGCTCATCACCCATGACCTTGGAATCGTGCGCCACATGGCGGACACGATTTGCGTGATGCAGCAAGGCAAGGTGGTTGAAGCAGGCGATGCCAAGGCGGTGTTTGCGAAGCCACAGCATGAATACACAAAAATGCTGCTTCTAGCGGAGCCCAAGGGCAAGCCGCCGAAGTCCGATACGAGCGCTCCCATAGTTGTTGAAACGAAGAACCTGAAAGTCTGGTTTCCGATCAAGCGCGGATTTTTCCGCAGCACGGTCGGCCATATCAAGGCGGTTGACGGGCTTGATACGCTGGTGCGGGCCGGGCAGACCCTGGGCGTGGTGGGTGAATCAGGGTCGGGGAAAACCACGCTCGGGCTTGCGATCCTGCGGCTGATTTCCTCTGAGGGTGAAATTTCATTCCAGGGCCAGCGGATTGACAAGTTCAGCTTCAATGAGATGCGGCCCCTGCGCAAGGACATGCAAATCGTATTCCAGGATCCATTCGGCTCCCTGTCGCCGCGGCTTTCCATTCTCCAGATTGTCGAAGAGGGATTGCTGGTGCAGGGCGGGCGCGGGAATGCGGAGGAGCGCCGCGCCCATGTTGCGCAGGCGCTTACGGAAGTGGGTCTCGACCCTGCGACCATGGACCGTTACCCGCATGAATTTTCAGGCGGGCAGCGTCAGCGCATCGCCATTGCAAGGGCCCTTGCACTCAATCCCAAATTCATCATGCTGGATGAACCCACCTCGGCGCTGGACATGTCGGTGCAGGCGCAGATCGTCGATCTGCTGCGGGCACTGCAGACCAAGCATAACCTCTGCTATCTCTTCATCAGCCATGACCTCAAAGTGGTGCGGGCCCTGGCAAATGAGGTGGTCGTCATGCGCAATGGGGTTGCGGTTGAGCGGGGGCCGGCGAGCCAGATCTTCGAGAACCCGCAGACGGACTATACCAAGGCGCTGATTGCGGCGTCGCTCAACCTCCGGGTCGTTCCGGGAAACAGTGTGAAACAGTAATGGCATTTCTTTTCGTGACGCCCACATGGCCCAGTGACCTCTGGAAGGCCGCAATGAACAAGGCAGCGCCAAAGCTGGAGGTTCGGATCTGGCCGGATGGTTTGGGAAATGCGCAGGATATTGAGTATACGGCCGCCTGGCTGCCGCCGGCCAATGTTCTGAAAGGCTTGCCCAACCTTAAGGTAATTTTTTCCTTGGGGGCCGGGGTCGATGCCATCCTGAAGGACCCCACCCTTCCCGCCGGCATTCCCATCGTGCGGGTGAACGACGATGACCTCACCAAGCGGATGACGGAATACATCGTGCTGCATGTGCTTATGCACCACCGGCAGCAGCGGCGCATCGATGCCAACCAGAAGCAGAAGATTTGGGACAGTTTCCCAACCCATGCCGCTTCGGCGCTTTCGGTGGGCATCATGGGGCTTGGCGTCATGGGGCAGGATTCAGCGCTGCGCCTGCGCGAGCTCGGCTTTCGCGTGGCGGGCTGGAGCCGCAGCCGGAAAAGCATTCCGGGAGTAGATTGTTTTGCCGGGCCTGCCGAATTCGACGCATTCCTGGCGCGCAGCGATATACTGATTTCCCTGCTTCCGGCGACGGCGGAGACGGACGGCATCATCAATCGGGAGACTATTCTAAAGCTGTCGCGCAAGGGGCCGTTTGGGGCGCCAATCATCATCAATGCGGGCCGCGGACGCCAGCAGGTGGCCAGCGACATTCTCACATGCCTCGATGCGGGCGAGCTTCATGCGGCGACGCTCGACGTGTTTGCGGTGGAGCCCCTGCCCGCCAATGATCCCCTCTGGAGCCATCCGCGGGTGACTGTTACGCCCCATATTGCGGCGGATTCGGAGCCGGAGGTGATCTGTGCCTATGTGGCAGCCCAGATCGAGCGGCATCAAAAGGGATTGCCTCTTATCAATCTGGTGGATGTCAAACGCGGATACTAGAATCGCCTGATGCTGGTGACCTGCCCATAGGTGCCAGCGATACGGGCGACCGCTTCCGAGAGGGGCTCCTTGACGGTCATCATGTGGTGGCCATTGGCGTGGAGCAAAGTCTTCTGGTCGGCCATGATTCCCACATGGCCTTTCCAGAACACCAGATCGCCACGGCGCAGGCCATCAAGATCGTTGATCAGCAGGCTTTGGCCCAGTTGCGTTTCCTGCATGTCGGTGTCGCGGGGAGAGAAAACCCCGCAGGCTTCGAGCGCGGTTTGCACGAGGCCGGAACAATCCAGACCCTGCGAAGTCTTGCCGCCCCAGTAATAGGGCACATCCAGAAATTTTTCAGCCACGCCGACAAAGTCTGACTCCGCTTCGTTCAGCGATCGGATGTGCTTGGTGTAGACAAAGCGTCCGTTTTTGAGCTTTGAAAACTTTTCGCCGCCCTCGACGACTTCAAACCGGGCGTTCATCGGCAGGCAGAGGGATGGCTGCGATTTTATGTCGGGAAGCGGATACAGAAAGGTCGAGGGGACGGACGCCCGGTGGGTAGGATTGCTCAAATCCGTCGAGACGGCGGCCCTGGAAATGTAACCCACATAGCCATCACGGGTGAGTTGGCCCCACACCCAGTCATCCGCCACCTCGAAGGCCATGAGTCTTTCACCAAGAAGGGCCTGGGTGGTTTGCATGGCCGTTATCGAAGCGTCCCGGTGCAACGCTGCAACCGGGGTGATAACTTCCATGACCACGCCTTCAACAAATTTCTTCGCATCGACACGGCCCTGCAATTTTACATCGGCAAGATCGGGGCGGAAGGCATTGAGCCTGGAATCGAGATCAGCCATCATAGGTTTTTCGAGTTCTTGCCAATCAGGTCGGCCAGCCGGTCAAGATACAAAGCACCCTTCACAGTTCGCTGGACCAATACATTGCGGCGGTCGGCGGTGTCGCGGCGGCGCGCCACGAGGTCGAGCTTGCCCATCGAATCCAGGGCCCGGGTGATCACGGGTTTTGAGACATGGAGCTTCCGGGCGAGATCGCGAATGGTGTGCGGCGGGGCTTCCATGTAAATCGTCAGCAGAATGCTCACCTGCCTGGTGGAAAGATCAGCCTCATCGCCGTGCACCTGGGCAAGGCTCACATCGTGCCAAAGTTTGAGGGCCTGCGCGGTTCCCAGCGGAATTGACATCTTGCGATTCGGCAATCGTTACGGATGCGTTTCATTCTCCCGCATCGGGCCACAAGGTGCAAGCCTATTTCTTGTAACGTTCGGAAATCAATGAAAACAGGGTTCTTATGCCCTGCGCCTCGCCGCCTTTCGGGAAGCCCGGCTTGGCCGTCGGGGTCCAGCCATAAATATCCAGATGCAGATAGGATTTGGCATTCTCGACAAAACGCTTGAGGAAAAGGGCTGCGGTTATGGAGCCGGCAAAGCTTGTGTCGGCACTGTTGTTCAGATCGGCAACGGGCGATTCAAACAGAGAACAGTAAGGGTCCCAAAACGGCATGCGCCAGAGTGGGTCCTTCTGAGTTTGGGAATGCCTTGTGACGTCGCCCGCGAGTATTTCGTCATTGGTGTAGAAAGGCGGCAGGTCAGGCCCGAGGGCGACGCGGGCCGAGCCCGTGAGGGTTGCCATGTCGATCAGGAGATCGGGTGTTTCCTCGTCGGCCAGGGCCAGCGCATCTCCCAGAACCAAGCGGCCTTCCGCATCGGTATTGCCGATCTCCACTGTCAGACCTTTACGGCTTTTCAGGATATCGCCGGGGCGGAAGGCATTGCCGGCAATGGAATTCTCGACGGCGGGAATAAGGACGCGCAGGCGCACTGGAAGTTTGGCATCCATGATCATCTGGGCGAGCCCCAGTACGTTGGCGGCACCGCCCATGTCCTTTTTCATGAGGGCCATGCCGGAGGCTGGTTTGATATCAAGGCCGCCCGTATCGAAGCAGACCCCTTTGCCGACGAGCGTTACCCGGGGAGCCCGCACCGCGCCCCAGGTAAAATCGATGAGGCGGGGTTGCCTGGGGCTTGCCTTGCCGACCGCATAAACCATCGGGAAGCCGCGCTTCAGGTCCTCACCTTTTACAACGCTGAATTTTGCCTTGTATTGGGCGGCAATCTTGCGGGCAGCGGCTTCCAGTTCGTCGGGGCCAAAATCATTGGAGGGCGTGTTGATAAGGTCGCGCACCAGATAGGTGGCGTTGGCCAGGCGTGCGACGTTCCCATAATCAGTATGGGGAGAGCATACGAGGCTGGGGAATTTTTTGGGACCTGTCTTGTAGCGATCAAAACCATAGGCCTCGAGGCACCAGGCCAGTTCGGCATATTCAGGAGTCTCAGATTTCGCCTCGCCGAACCTATATGTTCCCGGCGGAAGCTTTCCATAGAGGCGGGCCAGACGGAAACCGTCATCCTCCGGATTAGAACCCAGGATGACCTCGGCAACAGCACCCTTTCCATCAGGGATCTGCAGAAGAGTTCCGGCGTTTCCGGCAAAATTCTGGGCATCGGCCCAAGTCTGGGCGAGGCGCGAAAGCCGGCTCCGGAGTTTTGGCCAGCTTGCCGCCGTCGACACCTGAATTTTCACGGCCCTGCCGTCTCCGGCCTTCAGCAGTATCTTTCGGGCATCCATCAACACACCTTCTTTCGCGAGCAACCCCGGCCTCAGGCCCGGCATGGTTAATTGTTTATTGACACCTGCATACCATGATCGGCCTAAGTCCTTTTCGCAATATGCATGATTCTATTGGGGTTTGAGTGATGGTGTCGGTCAATACTGGAAATTTGCGCAGGATCACACTGCCCTTGCTCCTCGTGGTGTCAGCCTTCGCAATTTCGGCCTGCCAGAGCAAGACGGCAAGCCTGGAAAGCCTTGACGGCCTGACCACGGCCAGCACGGAACCGGCATCCTTCAAAAAAACGGCCGAACTCGGCAACCGCTGGCAAGGCGACCCGAAAAACCTTGAATTGGGGTTGGCCTATGCCGACGGGCTGGAAAAGCTGGGCCAGACGGACCAGCAGCTGGAAGTTCTTGCAAAGCTATCGGCCCAGAATCCGGAGAAGAGCCATATCCAGGTGCTCCTGGGCAAAAAACTCCTGGCTGCCGGGCGGTCAGGCCAGGCGATTCCAGTTCTCAAAGCGGTGGTCGACGGAGGCGCGGCGGACTGGCGCACGCTGTCGGCGCTGGGTTCAGCTTATGACCAGCAGGCGCAGTATGGCACGGCGCGGGAATTCTACCAGAAAGCCCTGGCGCTTCAGCCCAATCAGATTTCCGTGCTCAACAACATGGGAATGTCCCATGCGCTGGAAGGCAACCTGAAGCAGGCGGAGGAAACCCTGCGCAGCGCCATGACCCTGCCGGACGGCAAGTCGATGCCAAGGCTGCGGCAGAACCTTGCCCTGGTGGTTGGCCTGCAAGGGCGCTTTGAAGAATCCCGGAAAATCGCCAGTGAGGACCTTCCGCCGGAAGAGGTCGAGGCAAACATGGCCTATCTGCAAAAAATGCTGTCGCAGCCCAACACCTGGCAGCAGCTCTCGGACGACACCCAGGGCTAAACACCGTCCAGGCCAAATGACAAAGGCGCGAATGCTTTCGCGCCTTTTTCTCTGGCATCATGGCATTGCTATTGAAGCTTCATGACCATGATGACGGATGGTCCCAGAATGATGACGAAGATGACTGGCAGGAAGAACAGGATCATGGGCACGGTCAGCTTGGGCGGAAGTGCCGCCGCCTTGCGCTCGGCTTCCTGCATGCGGGCATCACGGTTTTCCTGGGCCAGAACCCGCAGGGCCGTGCCCAAGGGCGTGCCGTAGCGCTCCGACTGAATGAGACTGGTGACAACCGATTTGACTGTCGGCAGGCCGGTGCGCTTGCCCAAATTCTCAAATGCTTTTCGGCGATCCTGCAAATAGGAGAGCTCGGCCACCGTCAGGGTCAGCTCTTCAGCCAGGGCTACCGAGCCGCTGCCGATTTCGCGCGCCACACGCTGCAGGGCAGGCTCGATCGCCATGCCGGATTCCACGCAAATCAGCAGAAGATCGAGCGCATCCGACCAGGCTTTCCTGATTGAGTCCTGCCGCCTTGTCTTGAGGTTCTTGAGCACGATGCTGGGCAGGTAAAAGCCAAACACCAAACCAACAACAGTTGCAACCAGCCGCATCTGGGGCGGAATACGGTCGGCGAATACTGTCGACGAATAGATGAATACGACGATGGCGACGATAAAAGGCGTAATCAGGCGCAGCGCGAGAAATGCCACGAGGTGGCGTTCACTGCGCATGCCGGCCTGGCGCAGCGCTTCGCGCGATGCTTCGGCCTCAAACACGCTGCGCAAATTGAGGGATTCAACAATCTGCGTAACGAGGCTGCGCTTCGGCCTTTCCCGGAGCCTGGCATCACCGCTCACCAGCTGGGCCTTCTGCTGGGCGCGCAACTTATCGCGCTCAAGGGAAACCCCCTTGATGCGGGCGCCGAGCTTGTCGCCTTCAAAATAGGGCGCGGCAATGGTCAGCACGGTTCCAAAGGCGGCAAAGCCGACGAGCGCGGTGATCACAAATTCAATCTGAAAGAGGCTTTCGATGAGGGCTATCATTTTTTTCCTGAGACCCGGCCCTAGATTTCGAAGTTGATCATTTTGCGCATCACCAGTACGCCTGTCGTCATCCATACGCCGCAGGCACCGAGCATGATGTTGCCGATCGTGGTGTACAGCAGGGGATTCAGGTATTCAGGATTCAGCACGGTGAGAGCGCCCATGATGATGAACGGAAGCGAACCAATGATCGCGGCCGACGACTTGGCTTCCTGGCTCATGGACCTGATCTTTGCCTTCATCTTCTTGCGGTCACGCAGAACCTTGGACAGGTTGGAAAGGGCTTCCGAGAGGTTGCCACCGGTCTTTGACTGGATTGCCATGACGATTGCCAGAAAGTTGACTTCGGCCAACGGCATGCGCTCGACCATGCGCTCAATGCCCTGATCAACGGAGATGCCGATGCGCTGGCCTTCAACGACTTCGGTGAATTCCGGGCCAACGGGCGGGCCGGATTCCGCCGCGATGATCTTCATCGCATCGGTGACCGGAAGTCCCGACTTGAGGCCGCGGACCATCACGTCGATGGCATCGGCAAAATCATTGAGAAAGACGTTCTGCCTCCGGGTGCGCAGAAACTTGATAAACCACCGCGGCAATCCCAGAAAACCGACAACTCCCGAGCCAACGCAAACATACCAGGGCAAAGTGAAAATAAACGGCACAATGGCCATGACAATTCCCACGATCACCGAAATCGTCCAGAACATGCGGATAGAAAGATCGATGCCGGCCTGGGCGATGAGGGTGCGCAAGTTGAGTTTTTTCTTGCGCTGCTTTTCGCGCTCGCCAAGCTGGTTCAGCGATTCCTGAATCTGCTTTCGCCGCGAGTCCTTCTTGTCTTCCATCAGGCGTGAACGAAGCGTCTGCCGGGCCGGCGCCTTGGTCGCAGAAGTGACGTCCTGAATGCGCCTTGCAGCGGCTGAATTTGCAAAGAGGGGAAAGAATATGGCCAGTGCCATTCCGCCCACGGCAATGGCCACCATAAACACAAATGCGATTTGTGAGAGATCCTGGCCAAAAAACATGACGGCATTTATCCTTTAATGTTTTGCGCAGCACACGATGCTGCGCAACCCTACAAACTACCTAATCCTGCTCGTTGCGGGACTCGGCCTTTTCCAGTGCATCGGCCAAGCGACGCTCTTCGCTATAGTAACGGGCACGGTCCCAGAAATGCGGGCGTGCAATGCCGGTCGACCGGTGCCGGCCGATGATCTTGCCATTGGCGTCCTCGCCCACGATCTCATAGACGAAGAGATCCTGGGTGATGATCACATCGCCTTCCATGCCAACAACTTCGGTGATGTGGGTTATGCGGCGGGTACCGTCACGCAGACGGGCTGCCTGGACGATCACGTCAATCGAACCGCAAACCATTTCCTTGATTGTCTTCGAGGGAAGCGAGAAGCCACCCATGGTGATCATGGACTCCAGGCGCGACAGGGCTTCGCGCGGGCTGTTGGCGTGGAGCGTCCCCATGGAGCCGTCATGACCGGTGTTCATGGCCTGCAGGAGGTCAAAGGCCTCGGGGCCACGGACTTCGCCGACGATGATCCGCTCAGGGCGCATACGCAAGCAGTTCTTCACAAGATCACGCATGGTGATCGAGCCTTCGCCCTCGAGGTTTGGCGGGCGTGTTTCGAGACGCACGACGTGAGGCTGCTGCAGCTGAAGTTCAGCGGCGTCTTCGCAGGTGATGATGCGCTCATCGTGATCAATATAACCGGTGAGGCAGTTCAGCAGCGTGGTCTTTCCAGAACCCGTACCGCCGGAGATCAGCACGTTACAGCGGACCCGGCCGATGATTTCAAGGATGGTGGCGCCTTCCGGCGTGATCGACTTGAATTTCACCAGGTCGGTGAGCTTCAGGCGGTCTCTCTTGAACTTACGAATTGTAAGGGCGGGCCCGTCGATGGCGAGCGGACCCACAATGACGTTGACGCGCGAACCATCAGGCAAACGGGCGTCGCATATGGGGCTTGCTTCGTCAACACGCCGGCCAATCTGGCTCACGATGCGCTGGCAAATGTTCAACAACTGGCCGTTGTCACGGAAGCGTACGCCGGTTTGCTGCATCTTTCCGCCGACTTCGATGAAGGTCAGATTGGCGCCGTTGACCATGATATCCGAGATGTCATCACGGGCCAGCAACGGCTCGAGCGGGCCGTAGCCAAGGACGTCGTTGCAAATATCCTCGAGCAGTTCTTCTTGCTCGGCAATGGACATCACCACGTCCTTGAGCGTGATGATCTCATTTACAATGTCGCGAATTTCGTCGCGCGCCGCGTCGCGGTCCAGTTGGCCAAGCTGGGTGAGATCAATCGCGTCAATAAGGGCGTTGAATATCGTGCTCTTGATATCATAATAGGATTCAGATTTCCGGGCCGTTATGCCGGAATCAGATTTTGGCGCCTTGGCGGCGGCCGGTTGCACGGTCTTTGATCCAGGCCTGGCTGCCTGGCCGCTGAACTTCGCGCCGGCCGCAGGAACATCCAAGTCAGGAATGTGGCTGGTGGGCGCGGCTCCGCCCGCAAAAGCATCGCCGTTGGGCGAAGCGGGCTGCGGAACCGGCAATACGGGAGGCTGCGTGGCGCCTACATCACTTCTCTTGCCAAACATTATTTCTTCCTCAGCGACGGGAATTTAAACAGGGATTTCCGCTCAGCCTTGCCGGCTTTCCCGGACACTTCGTTGCCCGCGATGATCTGCGCAAACGACGTCAGCATTTCCGCCGTTTTCGATTTTGGCGCGACTTCAAAAATCATCTGGCCATTGCTTTGGGCGGTACCAAAGGTTTGCGGATCGTGGGGAATGATGAAGGATGGCGTAATGCCCACGGCCTTGGCAAAATCAGCGGCAGGAATTTCGGGGCGCTTCGGCACGCCGACCTGGTTCAGGATGAGCCGCGGCGGCTTGTCGTTGGGGCGCGATGCCTTGAGAAGGTCAATCAGGTTCTTGGTATTGCGAAGGCTGGCGAGCTCGGGCGTCGCGGTGATAACGACTTCGTCGGCATTGAGCAAGGTATGCTTGATCCACGGAGCCCACATGTTTGGAACATCGACCACGACACAGGGCACGCTGTGGCGCACCACGCTGAGAATCGTTTCGATGGCGCTGGCTTCAATTGTGGTATCCCTGTCTACGCCGCCCGGGCCACTGAGAAGGCTGAGCTTGTCGCCCAATTTCATGAGCATGCGATCGAGCAAGGTGGCATCGACCCGGTCAGGCTGGCCCAGCGCATCGAGAATTCCGCCGCTTGAGTCCTGGTTGAAATTCAGTCCCGCCGTGCCAAAGGCGAGATCGAGATCGGTGATCACGGTTTCGAGCCCGTGATTTTTCGAAAGGGCCCAGGCAATGTTGTGGGCAATGGTGCTTGATCCCACACCGCCCTTCGCGCCCACAAAGGCCACAATACGGCCGAGGGGTTCCGACTTCGGATCCTGATAGAGCGCTGCGATGGTTTCAATGATCTGCATCTGGCCAAGAGGCGCCACGAGATATTCGCTGACGCCTTGCCGCACCAGCTCCCGGTAGAGGATCACATCATTCAGGTGGCCCACCACAATGACCTTGGTGGTCGGCTGGCATACCTGGGCAAGCTGGCCAAGTTCCGCCAGGATCCCGTCGCGCGAGCTATGGGATTCCACGACCAGCACATTTGGGGTTGGCTGTGTCTGATAGACCTGGACGGCCGCGAGAATGCCGCCGAGCTGAATCGTGACATGGGCCTTGGACATGCGCCGGTCCATCGCGGCGGCTTGCAGCGTTTCCGCCGTCTGCTGATTGTCGCAGAAGGTATGAATGTTTATGCGGGGCACCAATGCGACCGGAAATTCGCCTTCCTGTGGCGTTGCATGACTTTGGGCAGTTGCGTTGATCATTTTCTTGACCTGTTCTTAAAACTTTTGAGGCGTCGCATTTGGATACAAATTGTGGATTCTCAAACTATCACTGCGTGGTTACGACCGAGATTGGACCAGCATTGCCTTGGGTGCCAGCGGGCGGCATGATGGTCAGGACTCCTGGCGTCCGCATCGCGGCGTGAGCCGGCGTAGTGGCGCGAGGGGTTACAAAATCGTCCGGATTCACAACCATGGCGGCAATGTTGTTTTGAACCGCGCAGCCAAGATTGTCGTGAAGCTCGTTGTTTGAGGAGTTTGCCATGTCGCTTGACCAATCACCGCATTCCTTGGTGACGGCAACGCTGCGGACATAGGTGAGCTGCACCGGCGCCTTGGATGCGCCCGGATAGGTTTTTTGCGAAATCATGCCGGGCGATATGCCGCTCTGCACGAGCAACTTATAGGTTTCGCGCGCAACCTTTCCGGATGCGCCGCCAGCCGAGGGACGCAGTATCGTAATCCTGGTCGATCCTGAGTTCTTCGCGGAGCGCGAGAACGCCGAAATTGCGTTGATCTGTGAGGCCTGCAATGTGCCATGCCTTGTGGATACATCCATTCTGACAGGCCCGCGTGTGACCTTGATCGGATATCGCTCGTAGTGGGTCGCCGGCACATAGGTGTCGTCAAGCGCCAGTTCACCGCTGCTGCAAGCCGCGAGCCCTGAGGTCATCACGATGACCAAGGCCAGGCTCATCCTTGAAGCGGCCGACACGGGAAAATACTTGTACATGATAGTCTCCGCTTACACTTATTCTACAATGAAACCGACGTTGCCGTGATAGACTCCATCGGGATTCTGCCCGGCGGTGCCGTAGACCTTGTTCAAACGGCCGAGCAGGATGGTCTGGCGGTCGGTCGGCGTGTTGAGACGATCCGCCCCCGTGGCAAGCTCCCTTTCGGCGACCGAGCCCACGATATAGGGCGTTACAATCACCACGAGTTCGGTCTGGTTGCTGGTGTAGTCACGGCTGCGAAAGAGCGCACCCAGCACCGGCAGCTTCTTCAGGCCAGGCGTTCCGTCGACAAGCTGCCGCGTGGTATCCTTGATCAGGCCGGCAAGCATCATTGAGCCACCACTTGGTAGTTCGATGACCGTTTCGGCGCTCCGTGTATCCAAGGTCGGGAAGCCGCCGATAGTGAGAGCGGCAATCTCGCTCACCTCAGTTGATATCTTGAGGTTGATACGGCCTTCCGAGAGAACCACGGGCGTGAAGCCAAGCGAGACACCAAAGTCCCGAAACGTGATGGTGCAATCCGTAATGTTTGTCGATGTATCGCAAGTTCTGTAAGGAATTTCGCCGCCAGCGTGGAACTTCGCGGACTGGCCGGAAACGGCTGTCAGATTTGGCTCGGCGAGCGTCTTCAGGACGCCATCCTGTTCCATCGCACGGATGACGCCGGCTATGGAGGTTGAACCATTGGTATAGACACCCTTGTAGCCAGTATTGGGGGTGATGGCGTCGATGGCACCACCGACCTGGGTGAGGCTGGCGAGATTGAAGGCAAACTTTCCAACGGAAAGCATGGCCTGAAGATTGACGCCAAACTGCTTGAGAACGCTGCGCTGCACTTCAACAATGCGGACTTTCAGCATGACCTGGTCTTCGCCCAGGATTTTTATGGTGTTTATGATCCCGGAAGTATCGCCGGAGTCCGAGGGAACATTTGCGACGACACGGGTGATAAATTTCCGTGCCAGGTCTTCCGCAAGCTTGGCTTCCGCCGCGTTTGGCGCGGTGCCACCAAGAACAATGCTGTTGTTCACCGAGTCAGCGGTGATTTTTGTGCCGGGAATGCTTCTCTGGAGAAGATTGCGGAGGGCCGTGACATCAACGGTGACCTCGAGGTCGAGGTTCAGGATCTGCTGGCCGCTCTCGTCAAAAAAGAAAATATTGGTTTGGCCGACGCTGCGGGCAAAGAGATAAGCCGTGTTTTTGGAGCGCACCACCGCGTCCACAATTTCCGGATTTCCGACGATGACATCGTTGGCCTTGGCCGGGAGGCGAATGACTATGGACTTGTTCAAGCCAATGCGCAGGAAATGTCCATCGTTCTTGTCGGTGCTCTCGATGCTTTCCAGATCGCTGGCAGCGGCAGATTTCTGCAGCAGCACGCCGGTTACCGGCATCATGACCAGCGAGGAGAAAAGGAGCGCCGCGAGCTTGAGGCCCATCCGATTGGATCTGTGCGCCGGTGATTTATGGTTCTTGAACAACATGACCTGATGCCTCAACGAGTGGACGTATATGTTTCAACGCCGTAACGAACGAACAGTGTGTCGCCGCCGCCGGTTTTTTTCCTGCCCGAGTAGTTGTCGGACAGCTTGGGACCTTCCTTTTCCATGTTCTTGCCGTCATTTTCGGCGATCGAACGCAGAGCGAGGGAAAGCTCGCCAACCGACTCAATCATGGCGATGATTTCGGATTGACGCGGATCAAGTTCGAGCGTGGCAGTCTTGCCTTCCGCGACGGTCACCGTGTCGCTGTCCTTGTCCTGCTTGTAGGTCTGGTTGATGGCCAGGACGCGCACGTTGGAAAGGACGATTTCGCTGTTGACGGTCCTGTCAGTTCCCTGAGGATTGTCGAGCTTCTTTGTCAGAATGACATCAACGCGGTCGTTGGGCAGAATGAAACCGCCGGCGCCGGAGCGTTCGGAAACTGCAACCGAGATGGCGCGCATGCCTTTCGGCAGGATGGCGCTCATGAAACCCGACTGGCCGGGCAGAACCAGCTTCTTCTCAAGGACTGTTTCACCTTCGAAAATGGTGATCCGGGCCCGGGCGGAAAGATATGCTTCCCTGGCATCCGGCTTTTCATCGCGGGTAATCATGGGAGCCGTAACATTCTCCACGGGCCATGGCTTCCACGTGGTTGAGCCGTCGACAAAACGTTCGCCCATGTTGATATCTTTGGAGGCTGTCAGAACATCAACGGTTTTGACCTTGTTGATTTCGACAATTTCCTTGTCGGGCTTCTGTCCTATGAAGCCCTTGGCCAAAAGACCTGCCATGATGGCCGAACCGAAGGCCAGACCGAATATGACGATGCGCATTTTACTCATTTCGTACCCTTACCTCGCGCACTTGGCGCCAATTGGAATTCAGACTTTCGGACGGAATGGTCAAATTTAGGTTAATGACCGACAGACAAGTATTGCCCTGTTAACCAGAGGCCATCATCCACCAGCTTTCGGGAAACGCCAGGATGGCTCCTATTGCAATGGCGTAGCCGTAAGGCACGTTTGGTTTCAGACCGGAAAATTTTTTTGCCCAGGAGCCTCCGTGGACATCCCAAGCCATGTAAATGACGGACCACAAGGCAACACAAATGGCCAGGACGCCACCGGCCATGACCGTAAAGAGCAAAAAAGGCAGAGCCTGTGAGCTGCCAAACCAGATTCCCGCGGCGGCCAAAAGTTTTGCGTCGCCGCCACCGAACAACCCTGCGGAAAAAAGCAAAAAGCCAACTACAAGGAGAACAACTGCAGTCAGCACGTGGAAAGCAAAATCGGTGAGCGGCATGCCGGTAGCCCAGGCCAACGGGAAAAACGCCGCAAAGATGGCAAGCGTCAGCCAATTGGGAATGCGGAGTGACAAGGCATCCCCCGCACCGGCAATGATCATGAGGATGGGAAAAATCGAAATCGAAAGAAAGTGTATCATAAGTCCCCAAGATGTTCCGTCGCAGCGGGAATCAAGCGCCCGAACAAGCATCACATGGCTGGCGTAAAGACTGAGTTAACCTTGTCAAAGGGCTGCGCAAAAAAAGAACCATCGGGACAGGCCCGATGGTTCCGTTTTCTGATTGCAATATTGAGCCGCTGTATGCGGCTCAGTATTACTACATGCCCGAGAGGCCGGTGGACAGCTTGCCGAACACGCCCGAAACGGCGGTCGCCAAGATCGGCATTACGATTACGAGCATCAAGCCCATAGCTGCAGCAATGAGGCCATACTCAATTGCCGTCGCGCCGGATTCGTCGTTGATGAACTTCTTCATGTAAATCTCCAAGATTACTCTACAGCACCTGGCTCCTCATATAACGGTGCTTCATGCGCCGTCTCCGTGAACCATGCGCCAGACCTTAATCGCCACCTATTAATGCCAAGTAAATCTTCGAATTGGAATGAATATTTGTGGCGGCTTAGAGCAATTTTGGTTATCAATCCAATGTATTATTCAGTACTATTTTAGATATACAAATATTTATTGGTAAATCAATCGTTATTGTTCTGTATATATTATCGTTTTCTCTTATATACTACAAAACCATCGAAATATATTTCAGTTTAATTGAGAATGTTTTTCATAAATCTCGTTTGCTATATTGCAACAGCTGCACATTGGATTGCCTCCCTGTCCGCGAACCGGCCGCGTTATTTGTTCAAACCGGCAACTACTGCACTTGCGGCAACAACAAATTTTGCCGCGGGCGATTTCGTAACAGAAGATTCACCATTCATGTGCACATTGGAAACCTAATGCAAGGCTACTAATGGACAGACATCAAGGAAACTCGTGACATGCTGAATCTATTGCGCGCAACTACAAGTGCCCTGGCGCTGGCCTTCCTTCATACTTCCGCCTCGCAGGCCGCCCAGGAACTTATTGTCAAGACCGATCAAACCCAGTTGATCAGCATTTCGGGAACTCCCGGTGCGGTTGTCATTGGAAATCCGAGCATTGCGGACGCAACGGTTCACGGCAACAAAATCTTCGTCCATGGCCGTGCTTTCGGCTCGACAAATCTGATCATTCTCGATGAAAGCGGAAATCAGCTGACGGCGCTCGATATTACCGTGCAGATGGGCGGCCAGAACAATTTGGCAGTTTACAAGGCCGGAGCGCGATATTCATATGTTTGCGCGCCGAGCTGCGAAGCAACCCTGCAAACAGGCGACTTGCCCGACTGGTTTGCCGACATCAGAAAGATGGACGGCCAGAAATCGGGGGCAGCTACGGGCAAAACGAGCGCCGACTCGGAAGAGGCGCCCGCCGCCCAATAGGGTTAATTTTCCTGGAGACGGTATTGAGCCCTGCAAAAGCGGGGCTCTTTTGTTTCGGCCGATCCGTCCTGCCCTAACTGCCTAAAATTTGAATGAATTCTTTCAGTTGGCGGAAATGGCTTGTTGATATGAATCAGCCAGATGATAGCGGATATGGCACTTTCCATGCATGGGCCGCGTCATTACGGGAGATTACTATGCGGACATTTCTAAACAGGTTTCGTCCGAGGGTCGTGCGTCGCATGGCCAAATCTGAGGACGGCGCTGCGGCGGTGGAATTCGCCCTGGTGGCATTCCCGTTTTTCATGATCATGGGCTGCATCTGCGAAACCGGGATCATGCTTTTCACCGAATATTCCATCCAGGCCGGCGTGCAGGAAGCCGCCAGGCAGATCAAAACCGGACAGGCCCAAAATGCCAGCATGAGTGCAGCGGATTTCAAATCGAAGATCTGCGAAATTACCGGCATTGTCGTTGATTGTGAAAGTGACCTCACGGTTTATGTAAGGCCCGACAGTACGTTTTCCTCGCTGGCCTCAAACTTGCCCAGCTATCTCAATGTTGGCGCCAAGCCCGACGGTACGCCGAACCCGACCTCCTACGACTGTGGCGGGCCTGAGCAGGCAGCGGCAGTGATCGCAACTTATGACTGGAAATTCACCATGCCATTCATGACGTTCCTGGGAAACTTTGATAACGGCAAGAAGCGCCGGCTGTATGGACTTGCCATCTTTCAGAATGAGCCTTTTCCCGCAGGCACATCGTGTTCATAGGGATTGGAAAAACCATGATCAGCAAATTCAGAAAATTTATTCATGAAACCAGGGGGATTGCGGCGATTGAGTTCGCGTTGATCATGCCCTTCATGCTCATCGTCTATTTTGGGCTTTTTGACATCACCGCCCTTGTGTCAATGAACCGGAAGGTGACCTACTCCGCCAGCGTCGTCGCGGATCTGGTGGCGCAAAACAAGACTTCGGTGCTCAAAGCCGACATTCAGAACTATTTCAACGCCGCCAACATGGTTATGTCTCCGACGCCTGCGGCGCAGGTTCGCGTTGAGGTGTTTGGCTATCGTAAGTCCGGTTTGACGATTTCCCAGATTTGGAAAGTGGATAATGGCCAAGCCAGCGCTTGTGGTGCGGCACCGGCCACCTCCGCCATGGATCCGCTGATGGTTGCAGGAAACGATCTCGTGGTTGCGCGGGTCTGCATGACTTACGAGGTCTATGCCGCGAACTTCCTTGGCCACAGCATCGTGAATGCGTCTTCGTTCTTTATTGGCGAGAGCATTACGCAGCGGCCGCGCAGCACATTGAAATTGACCTGCTATAACACGACTGTCGGCGGCGCGGTCTGCTCTTAGCTCCACTTCCACTCGGCCGACAAGGGAGCCCTGAAGGGCTCCCTTTTTAATTCCCCGTCACTGCCTGGAGATCCGCGATAATGTCTCAGGTGCGCTCTGGCATGACGGCCCGTCTCGCGGTATGAGGGTTGAATTCCGGAGTCACATAATTGGAACTTACCGTCTTTCTTGCCGTCCTGGCTGCCGCCTTCATGCACGCCAGCTGGAATTTGCTGGTCAAACTCAAGCTGGACCGGTTTTTGTCGCTGTTTCTCTTGCAAACGCTGATGGGGATCATGGGTTTAGGCATGCTCCTGGTCTTTGCCTGGCCATCCCGCGAAAGCCTCCCCTACGCCCTGGCCTCCGGATTCCTGCATACGGGCTATAACATTTTCCTGGCCCGCAGCTACCGCGACGGCGACCTCAGCATGGTCTATCCCATCGCCCGCGGCACGGCCCCGCTGCTGACGCTTCTGGCCACCTGGCTGGTGGCCAGCGAGCAGATCAACGCCATAACCGCAATCGCCATCGGCATACTGGTGTCCGGCATATGGCTCGTCGCCATCGGCCGGTCAAAAAACCTCAAGCTTGACAAGGCGTCCCTATTCTTTGCCCTTATCACTTCCTGCTTCATAGCCGCCTATACAGTTGTGGACGGCCTGGGCGGGCGACTCTCGGGAGCGGCCTCCGGCTACACTGCCCTCGTTTTCATTCTGGACGCGGCTTTTCTCCTGGGAACTGGCCTCTATATGCGGGGGCCTGGCATTTTCGCGCAGGTTGCGCCTTTCTGGAAAAGCGGGATCATGGGCGCCGTGCTTTCGGCTTCTTCCTACTGGATTGTCATCTGGGCCATGACACAGGCGCCCATTGCGGCCGTCGCTGCGCTGCGGGAAACCAGCATCCTCTTTGTCATTGTCATGTCGGCAAAATTCCTCAAGGAACACATGAGTTGGGCCCGCGTGGCGGGCGGCGTACTCGTGGTCCTGGGGGCTATCGCCCTGCGCCTGTCATAAGTCGAGCAAATGGCTTACGTTCCGGTGGCCCTGTCCCTTGGCAAGCGCTGCCGCGAACACGTCTTGCACGGCATCTGCCAGTGAGGTTTCGAGGCCAAGGCCGGATGCCAGGGATTTGAAATAACCAATATCCTTGGCGGCGTTGGCCAGGGAAAAGCGGTAGCCCTCAAAGTCTCCCTCCAACGCCGGCGCCACCATCTTGCGCAGCACGCCGGAATTGCCCGAACCATTCAGCATGACGTCATAGAGATTGCGCCAGTCAATATCGGCTCTGCGCGCGGCGCCAAAGGCCTGTGCCACTAGAGCAATCATGCCGGTGACAAGAAAATTGGAAATGAGCTTGGCGGCGTGGCCAGAGCCCACGGGACCCATGTGCCGGACCGTGGTGGCAAAGCAGGACAGCACGGGCAGGATTCGGGCGAATACTTCGGGGCCCGCGCCACACAGCACGCCGAGCTCCGCAGCCGCGGCCTGCTCGGGGCCACCGGTCAACGGCGCATCGGCAAAGGCAATTCCCAGGGCGGCCAATTGGCCAGCCAGGCGGCGCGTGGAATCGGGCTCCGAGGTGCCTGTATCTATGATGATCTGCCCCGAGCGCAAGCCCGGCCTTAACGCCGCAATTGTTTCCTCAACAACTCCTGATGAGGACAGACACAGGATAATGCAATCACTGCTGCTGGCAATTTGGCTGAAGTTTTCGGCTTCGCGGGCACCCTTTTCGAGCAAGTCCTCGATGGGTGCCCGGTTGCGATGGGCAATGACGTGAACCGCATGGCCGCCCTTCAGCAGATTGAGCGCCATGCCATGCCCCATTAGACCGGCACCTATGAATCCAATTCTCATGCTTGCCTCCGCCCTTTACCATGCTAGTTTCCGCCCCCATAAACAGGAGCAGAATGCACCATGGCGTTACACAAGAACTTCATCAATGGCGAATGGGTTGCGGGGACAGGCGCCAGGGAAAACCTTAATCCTTCCGATGTCACCGATATCGTCGGCGAGTATGCGCAGGCCGACAAGGCGCAAACCGAGGCTGCGATTGCCGCAGCCCAGGCGGCTGCACCGGCATGGGCCGCAACTACTCCACAGCAGAGGGCTGATATTTTAGAAACAGCGGGCATCGAGCTGCTGGCACGCCGTGAGGAAATTGGCCGTTTGCTGTCGCGTGAAGAAGGAAAGCCCTTGGCCAACGGCATTGCCGAGACGATGCGCGCCGCCCAGATCTTCAAGTTCTTTGCCCAGGAGGCGCTGCGCATCGAAGGCGTTTTCGTGGCCTCGGTGCGGGCTGGCGTTGATGTCGCCGTTACCCGCGAGCCCCTCGGCGTGGTGGGCCTTATCTGTCCGTGGAATTTCCCCATTGCCATTCCGGCTTGGAAAATGGCCCCGGCGCTGGCTTTTGGAAACACCGTCGTGTTCAAGCCCGCCGATCTGGTGCCCGGCACGGCCTGGGCTTTGGTTGAAATCCTGTCGCGCGCCGGATTGCCCAAGGGGGTGCTCAACCTGGTAATGGGGCGGGGTTCGGTGGTGGGGCAGACCATGCTGGATTCGCGCGGTGTGAACGCCATATCATTTACCGGCTCGGTAGAGACGGGAGCCAAGGTGGCCATGGCCTGTTCTGGTCGCGGCGCCAAGTATCAGCTTGAAATGGGCGGCAAGAATCCGCTGGTGGTTCTGGATGACGCCAACATCGATGCGGCAGTTGCTGCTTCCATCGATGGGGCATTCTTCCAGACCGGGCAGCGCTGCACGGCGTCTTCGCGCCTCGTCGTCCAAAGCAAGGTCCATGACGCATTCGTTGAAAAGATGGTCACCGCCATGAAGTCACTCAAGGTTGATCATGCCCTCAAGGAAGGAACAGTGGTCGGGCCTGTGGTTGACGAGAACCAGATGGCGCAGGACGAGAAATACATTGGCATTGCCAGGGACGAAGGCGGCGAGCTGGCCTGGGGCGGCGAGCGCCTGAACCGGGACACCAAGGGGCATTATCTGTCGCCTGCCCTGTTCACCAACACAAAAAACGAGATGCGGATCAACCGGGAAGAAGTGTTCGGGCCCGTGGCTTCCGTCATCAAGGTGGGGAGCTATGACGAGGCGCTTGCGGTTGCCAATGACACGGCGTTTGGCCTGTCCTCCGGCATTTTCACGACGTCGCTGAAATACGCCACGGACTTCCGCAAGAAATCGGCGGCGGGCATGGTCATGGTCAACCTGCCGACGGCGGGCGTGGACTATCATGTGCCGTTCGGCGGGCGCAAAGGCTCAAGCTACGGGGCGCGCGAACAGGGCCGCTTTGCTGCCGATTTCTATACGTCGGTGAAGACGGCTTACACGCTTGCAGGCTGAAGCGCCGTAACGCGGCTCATATCAGCTCTATGCCCCGGTCACGGAACAGGCTGCGGGTGGCATCGGCCGTGCCGTTGAGATCAATAGCCTTGCAGGCTTCCTCGATCACCACCGTATCGAAGCCCAGGCTTTTCGCGTCTTCGGCCGAGTAGCGCACGCAATAGTCGAATGCCAGGCCAACGCAAAAGACCCGGGTGAATCCCCGTTCCTTCAAATAGCCGCCGAGGCCGGTGGGCGTCACATGGTCGTTTTCGAAGAAGGCCGAATAGGAGTCGACTTCATGGCGGAAGCCTTTGCGCACAATGAGTTCGGTGTGCGGGATATCCAGCAGCCGGTGGAAGGCCGCACCGTGGGTTCCCTGAATGCAGTGATCGGGCCAGAGGGTTTGCGGGCCATAGGCCATCTCGATTTCCGAAAAGATGTCCTTTCCGGGGTGCGAGGATGCAAATGAGGAGTGCCCGGCGGGATGCCAGTCCTGAGTCATCACGACATGTTTGAAATTTTTGGCAAAGTCATTGATGAGGGGAACGACTTCATCGGCGTCGGGCACAGCCAGTTTGCCGCCGGAGCAGAAGTCATGCTGGATGTCGACGACAAGAAGAACTTCGTTTTCGCTGGTCTGCATGGCAACCTCACTGGGCAAGGGATGCGGCGCATCCCTTGAAAGCCGGAAACTTGTCGACAATGACATAGACGGGAATGGGCCGCATGATATCCGACAACTTGCCCTTGTCCTCGAATATGGTGCGGAAGGGCCCGCTCTTCAATCTATCAATTATGGACGGGGCGATGCCGCCGGCAAGATAGACTCCGCCCCTGGCCTGCAGCGCCATGGCGGCGTCGCCGGAAATGCGCGCCAGCCAGGAGATGAAATGCTCCAGGGTTTTTGCCGCCACCGCGTCCTGTCCCTTCAGGGCGGCCTGAATGACGGCTTCGGGCGTGGTTAATTTTCCCTGGGGCGAAAGTGTCCGGTAAATCAAGTGGAGGCCGCTGCCGCTGACAGCGTCTTCGGCGATAAATATGCTGCCGGGCTTTTTCATGCGCTCGCGCAAGTCAAACTCCTCGCGCGTGACAGTGGGCAGCGTCACCTGGCCCAACTCACCGGGCAGCGCCATCCAGCCGCCCTGCGGCAGGGGCGCCAAGGCCGCCATGCCGAGGCCAGTTCCCGGGCCCATGACGATCTTGAGCCTGGGGACGGATGACTCCTGGCCGCCGATCTGGACCAGGTCATCGCCCTTGAGATGCGGCAGGGAAAGGGCGAGCGCCTCATAGTCATTCAACAGCCGCAAGCGCCTTGCCTTGGCGGCCAGACGCAGACTTTCATTGGTAAATGACCAGCCGTAGTTGGTCAGGGAAATGTGCTCACGGTCAACCGGGGCGGCCACGGCAATGGCGGCGGAAGACAGCGAAGCTACCTCCCTATTGCGCAGATATTGCTGGATTGCCCCTTCAAGCGAGGGAAAACTGTCGTTGCGCAGGGCCTCCATATGCTGGATCGCCATGGAGCCCTGCTTAACCAGACCGAAGCGGGAGTTGGTGCCCCCGATGTCGCCGACAAGTGAAAAATCCGTCATTCTGTCCTCAGCCCTCCACTGCCACGGCCAGCGGTAGAGGGCAAGAGCGGCGGTGATCTGGCTAAAGCCTTCAACTTCCGCTAGGAAGCGGCTTCATTCGAACCAGTTGGAATTTCCGTGACCAATCAAATTGCTAACGAAGTTTCGCGCCGGCGAACCTTTGCCATCATTTCCCATCCGGACGCCGGCAAGACCACGCTCACCGAAAAGCTCCTGCTCTTCGGCGGCGCCATTCAGCTTGCCGGACAGGTGCGGGCCAAGGGCGACCGGCGGCGGACGCGCTCGGACTGGATGTCGATCGAGCGGGCCCGCGGCATTTCGGTGGTCACCTCGGTGATGACCTTTGAATACAACAATTGCGTGTTCAACCTGCTGGACACGCCAGGCCACGAGGACTTTTCCGAAGACACTTACCGCACGCTGACGGCAGTGGACGCGGCGGTCATGGTCATCGACGGGGCCAAGGGCATCGAGGCGCGGACCCGAAAGCTCTTTGAAATCTGCCGGCTGCGCGACATTCCGATCATCACCTTCATCAACAAGATGGACCGGGAAACCCGCGAGCCGCTTGACCTTCTTGACGAGATTGAAAAGGGACTGGCGCTGACGGTCGCCCCCATGGTGTGGCCCATTGGCCTGGGCAGGGCCTTTGTGGGGACCTATGACCTCAATACGCCGCGGGTGCGGCGGCTGGACGAAGACCCAGCAGGACAGGTGGTTTCCGGTCCCGATGATCCCCTGTTCACCACCCTGCTCACGCCGCCGCAACTGGCGACCTGGCGTGACGAAATGGAACTGGTGCGCGACCTCTGCCACAGTTTTGACCGAGACGCTTTTCTGGAGGGCCATTTATCTCCCGTGCTTTTTGGCTCGGCCTTACGGAACTTCGGAGTGCGCGACCTTCTCGATACGCTGATTGCCCATGCGCCGCCGCCGCGCGACCAGCAGGCCCGGCAGCGGGTGGTGCATGCCAGCGAAGCGAAGATGACCGGCATTGTGTTCAAGATACAGGCCAACATGGACCCCAACCACCGGGACCGCATCGCCTTCATGCGGCTGGCTTCCGGCAAGCTGACGCGCGGCATGCGGGTCAAGATCGTTCGCACTGGAAAAACCCTCGCACTTAACGCCCCGCAATTTTTCTTTGCCCAGGACCGTTCCCTGGCCGAGGAAGCCTTTGCCGGCGATGTCGTGGGCATTCCCAATCACGGGGTTCTGCGGATTGGCGATACGCTGACGGAAGGCGAGGACATCGTTTTCACGGGCGTGCCAAGTTTCGCGCCGGAAATCCTGCGCCGGGTGAAGCTCGGCGATCCGATGAAAGCCAAGAAACTGCGGAGCGCCCTGGAAGAACTCGCCGAAGAAGGCGTGGTGCAGCTTTTTATTCCGGTGGATGGTTCGGCTGCCGTAGTGGGCGTGGTCGGCGCCTTGCAGCTTGACGTGCTGGCTGACCGCCTGGCCAATGAATACGGGGTTCCAGTCGAGTTTGAAACGACACGGCACGAGGTCATGCGCTGGATTGCCAGTGATGATCCTAAAAAGCTTGACGACTTCATCGCGGCCAACCGCTTTTCCATTGCCAATGACCTTGATGGCGCGCCCGTGTTGATGGCACAATCGGCCTTCAGCCTGAACTACACGCTGGAGCGGGCGCCCGACATCAAGGCTACCGAAATCAAGGAAATGCACAAGGCCGCCTAAGGAGCAGACATCATGTTGCCAACTGACCTTGACCTGCCGCGCGTCCTTGCAATTGCCCTGCTCTTCGCCATGTGGGGGCTTTACGGGCCAATCCTCGGCGCCCTTGGACGCGGCACTTTGAACGCCCAGCTCCATGTGGTGCGTCTGCGCTGGATGCGCATGATGCTGCAAACGCACCGCGACCACCGCACCTTCGATGCCCTGATGATGGGGCATATCTCCAATTCCATGGCCTTCTTTGGCTCGGCCACGCTGCTGGTTCTGGCGGGCTTGCTGGGAACGCTTGCCAATATCAGCAGCCTCTATGGGGCGGTGATGGAAATAAAATTTGTTCCCGTCATGAGCCTCGAGCTTTTCACCATTTATTTCGTGACCCTCACGGTGATCATGGCGATCTGCTTCTTCTCATTCACCTTTGCGCTGCGGAAGCTCGCCTATACGCTGGCGATGATCGGCGGACTGAGCGAGGCGCCGGGTGACGATCCCCAGTCGAGAATCATGGTTGTGGAGACAGCCACGGTTATGACCGAAGCGGTGAAAAGCCTCAACAACGGCATTCGCGGCTATTACTTCGCAATCGCCGCTTTCTTCCTTTTCGCCGGGCCCTATTTCTGCATGGCCATGACGGTCGTGATGAGCACGCTGCTGCTCTACCGGCAGGGATTTTCCACCACGGCGCTGGCCATCGAACGCTATGTCGATGCGATGGGAGACATCAAGAAGTAATCAGCCCTTGAGACTGGAGGCCTGGCGGGCGAGCGCTTCTACTGCAGCCCAATCGCCAGCCTCGATCAGTTTCTTCGGCACCATCCATGAACCGCCCACGGTAATGACGTTTGCAAGCTTCAGGTATCTCGGTGCGGATTCCAGGGTTATTCCGCCGGTGGGGCAAAAGCGGATTTGCGACAGGGGCTGGGCCAGCGATGCCAGATAGGCGGCACCGCCTGCGGGTTCGGCGGGGAAGAATTTCTGGAAGCTGTAGCCGTGCTCCACAAGATTCATGCATTCCGATGCGGTAACACCGCCAGGCAGCAGTGGCATTCTGAAATCCCTTGCCGCCTTGAGCAGCAGGGGCGAGGATCCAGGCGACACGGCAAAGGCGCAGCCCAGCCTGTCCGTCTCAGCCATCTGGGCAGGCGTGATCACCGTGCCGACGCCGACAATGGCGCCTTTGACTTCCGCCATGATGGCGCGGATGGACTCGATGGCGGCGGCGGTACGCAGGGTGATTTCGAGGACCGGCAGACCGCCCTTAACAAGTGCCTTGGCCAACGGTACTGCATCGGCAACCCGTTCAATCACCATCACGGGCACTACGGGAGCTGCCGAGAGAATGGCTTCCATGCCTGCCTGTAAATCCCTTGTCATCATGCAACCTCGAAAATTGATGCGCCCTGGTCGGCGCGGCCGGCAAGATTCCGGAAGGCCTTAAACAGCTCGCGGCCCGTGCCTTCCTCATTTTTTGAAAGATCGGCGGTGGCAGGAACGCGTGCCGCAAATTCCCTTGCATCCACCAGGATTTCAAGGCGGCCGTTGTCCGCGTCGATGCGGATGACGTCGCCATCCCGGATTTTGGCTATGGCGCCGCCATCGGCGGCCTCGGGTGTCACATGAATGGCGGCCGGCACCTTGCCGGAAGCGCCGGACATGCGGCCATCGGTGACCAGCCCCACGCGGAATCCCTTGTCCTGCAACACGCTGAGCGGCGGCGTCATGCGGTGGAGTTCCGGCATGCCATTGGCCTTCGGGCCCTGGAAACGCACCACGGCAACCACGTCGCGGTGGAGTTCGCCTGTCTTGAAGGCAGCGTGGAGTTCTTCCTGCGAGTGAAAAACGCGGGCGGGCGCTTCAATGAAATGGCGGTCACCGGGGATTGAAGAGGTCTTGATTACGGCATGGCCGAGCGGGCCCTCGAGCACATTGAGTCCGCCGGTAACCTGAAACGGATTTTCGCAGCCGCGCAATACCGTGTCGTCATGGGAAACGGAAGCGGCGTCCTGCCATTGCAACGCGCCGTCATGGCTTAGCCTGGGTTCAACGAGATAACCATTCAGGCCCGTACCCATGATGGTGGTGACATCCTCATGGAGCACGCCACGGTGAAGTAATTCGCGGATAAGAAATCCCATGCCGCCGGCGGCGTTGAAATGATTCACGTCGGCCTTGCCGTTGGGATAGATGCGGGTCATCAGGGGCACGACTTGGGAAAGTTCGGCGAGATCCTTCCAAGTCAGCATGATGCCTGCTGCAGCAGCCATGGCAATGAGATGGAGCGTGTGATTGGTGGAGCCGCCGGTCGCCAGCAAGCCGACAACGCCGTTCACCACGGCCTTCTCGTCATAGATGCGGCCAATGGGTGTGTAGCTGTTGCCAAGCGCCGTGATCGAAAGCGCCTGCTGGGCGGAGGCTTTGGTGATTTCGTCACGGAGAGCCGTGCCGGGATTCAGGAAGGTTGATCCGGGAAGGTGAAGGCCCATGATTTCCATCAGCATCTGGTTGGAATTGGCGGTGCCGTAAAACGTGCAGGTGCCGGGGCCATGGTAGGATTGCGCTTCGGCTTCCAGCAACGCAGAGCGGTCAACCTTGCCTTGCGCATAGAGTTGGCGGACCTTGGCCTTGTCATCATTGGGCAGGCCGGATGTCATGGGGCCGGCGGGAATGAACACGGCGGGCAAATGGCCAAATGACAATGCCCCGATAATGAGGCCCGGCACGATCTTGTCGCAGACACCCAGGTAAACAGCAGCATCAAACATCTGGTGGGACAATGCCACGGCGGTTGAAAGGGCAATCACGTCGCGTGAAAACAGGGAGAGTTCCATGCCGGTTTCGCCCTGGGTGACGCCATCACACATGGCGGGAACGCCGCCTGCCACCTGGGCCGTGCCGCCCGCCGCGCGGGCTGCATCACGGATGATTTGCGGGTAATTCTCAAAAGGCTGGTGGGCTGACAGCATGTCATTATAGGAGGTGACGATGCCGAGGTTCGGGCCGGCGCCATTGCGCAGTTCATTCTTGTCGTGGGGGCCGCAGGCGGCAAAGCCATGGGCAAGATTGGCGCAGCCCAGCGCCCTGCGTTTGGGTTGCGCACTGGCGGCCGCCGCAATGCGGCTGAGATAGCGGCTGCGCGTTGGCCTGCTGCGCTCGATGATCTTCTCGGTGACCGCAGAGACGATTGTCTGGACCGGCATGGATTTCAACTCCGTCAGGGACACCAATAAAGTGTCAGAGGTTTTTTTGACCGCAGAACCGCCCGGACCGGCATGGCCTCAGCCGGGCCTTCGCCAAGGGCTTTGTTTAGCACGTCGCGCTTTTCCTGTCCTTCAATGTGAAGGCAGAGAAGGCTCGCGTCGAGGAGGGCTGGAAGGGTGAATGTCAGGCGGGGCTCACCGGCGGCAGGGGCCGACATCGTCACTATGCGCTTCCCGGTCTTTGGATTGAGCGCCTCACCCAAATTATCGCCACCGGGGAAGAATGAGGCCGTGTGGCCATCATTCCCCATGCCGAGGACTACGACATCCAGGGTGCCGACATTTTCCGCTTCGGGATTATCAAATAGCGGGACAAACTGCGCACCAGCAGCGCTATTCTGCAGCAGGTTCTCCCGCACCAGCCTGGCGTTCGAGCGGGGATCTGTCTCGGGCACCTGGCGCTCGTCCACCAGGGTAATGGTCACCCTGCTCCAGGGAACATCAAATCGCGACAGGGTTTCAAAGAAGAGCTTGGGCGTCAATCCACCCGAAACCGCAAGACAGGAACTGCCCTTGGTTCTCACATGATGCTGCAGGGCGTTGGCGACATCGGTGGCGAGGGCGGATGACAGGCTGCCCCGGCTTTCAAACAACCGCTCCTTGGCGATCATGCAACTTCGCCCTCATGCCAGGTGCGCCCGTCGCGTTCGATCAGGGCGACGGCGGCGGTGGGACCCCAGGTGCCGGCCGTGTAAGGTTTCGGCAGTTCGGGAGATTCCCGCCAGTAATCCAGAATGGGATCGATCCAGTTCCATGCGGCAGTCACTTCATCGCGGCGCATGAAGAGAGTCTGGTTGCCGCGCACCACATCCATGAGCAGGCGCTCGTAGGCATCGGGATTTCTGACGCCGAAGGCATCGGCAAAGCTCATGTCGAGGGGCACCTGGCGCAGGCGCATGCCGCCGGGGCCAGGGTCCTTGATCATCAGCATGAGCTTCACCCCTTCATCGGGCTGCAGGCGGATTACCAGCGTGTTGGAAGCAATGTTACCGGCGCTTGTTCCAAATACCGAATACGGCACGGGCTTGAATTCAACGACGATTTCCGAAAGACGCGAGGGAAGCCGTTTGCCGGAACGCAGATAGAAGGGAACGCCATTCCAACGCCAGCTTCCGATCTCGGCCTTGAGCGCAACATAGGTTTCAGTCTTGGAGATATCCGAGCCCAGTTCTTCGAGGTAGCCTGGAACCGCGCCTCCGGCTGAAGCGCCGGCGCGATATTGCCCGCGCACGATCTGGCTGGCGAGGGTTCCATCGGTCAGCGGCTTGAGCGATTGCAGAATTTTCAACTTTTCATCGCGCACGGAATCGGCTTCAATCGATGTGGGCGGCTCCATCGCTACCAGGCAGAGAAGCTGCAGCATGTGGTTCTGCACCATGTCGCGCAACGCGCCAGCCGTGTCATAGTAACCGGCGCGGCCCTCTACGCCTAAGGTTTCCGCCACGGTAATCTGCACATTGTCAATGTGGGCGGCGTTCCAGACGGGCTCAAACAGGGCGTTGGCGAAGCGCAGCGCCATGAGGTTCTGTACCGTCTCCTTGCCGAGGTAATGATCGATGCGATAGATCGACGGCTCCGGGAAAATCCGGCCGATCTGCTCGTTCAGGGCCTTGGCCGAGGCGCCATTTTTGCCCAGGGGCTTTTCCACCACAACACGGGAATTCGGCGTCACCAGATTGTGGCTGCCGAGGCGCTCGCAAATGGGCCCGAACAGATCGGGGCCTACGGCCAGGTAAAATACACGGATGCGGTCGGCGTGGGGCTTCAGGACTTTTTCAAGGTCATTCCAGCCGGACTCCTGGCTTGCTTCGGCGGCGACATAATCCAGGCGGTCGAGAAACCGCTTGCAGGTGTCGGGCTTGCGCTCATCTTCAGACACATGGGTTTCAATAGAGGCGAGAGCAAAAGCGCGAAACGCCTCACGGGTCATGGCGCGGCGGGAAGAGCCGATAATCCGGGCCGACGGGGGAATCTGGCCCTGCACATCCCGGTGAAAAAGGGCAGGCAGCAGCTTACGCTGGGCCAGGTCACCGGTGGCGCCAAAGACGATAAGATCGAAGACGTCGACAGGAATAGTTCTGGGGGTCATATTCGGTTGAGATTCCGGTTTTGAGGTACGCCAATCAGAGTGGCGATCTACACGCCGAAAGCTAATTATGCAATAATTCAATTCCACTGATTTATTGATTTTTTTGCCGACTCCGGCAAAGGATAGCTACGGTACCCCAGAAGGAGAATTACATGATCGTTTGCTGCGGCGAAGCGCTGATCGACATGCTGCCGCGCACGTCCAAGGAGGGTGCGGCGGTTTACCAGCCCCTTAATGGCGGCTCGATTTTCAACACGGCCATTGCCCTGGGGCGGCTGGGAATCATCACCGGATTTTTCAGCGGGCTGTCCACGGACTTCTTCGGCGAGAGCCTGGTTGCCGGCTTGAAGGCCAGCAATGTCGATCTGAAATACACCAAGATATGGGACAGGCCTTCAACCCTTGCCTTTGTGAAGCTGGACAACGGCCAGGCGCGCTATTCCTTCTTCGATGAAAATTCCGCCAGCCGGATGCTGACCACCAAAGACCTTCCAAAGCTTGCCGCTGACGTCAACGCCCTGCATTTCGGCTCCATCAGCCTCATTCCCGAACCGGGCGGGTCGACACTGGAAGCCCTGATGGTGCGCGAGGCCGAAACCCGGGTGATCTGCCTTGACCCCAATATCCGCGCCAGCTTCATCAAGGACCGGCGCGGATACCTGGAGCGGATCAACCGCCTCATTGCGATGTGCGACATCCTGAAAATATCCGATGAGGACATCACCTGGATCACCGGCAAAACCGATCTCACTGCGGCGGCCAAGAAATGGCTCAATGCAGGCGCCAAGGTGGTAGTGGTCACCCGGGGTGAAAACGGCGTGGAAGCCTTCACCAAGGGCCTGTCATTCAAGCAGCCTTCGATCAACGTGAAGGTAGTGGATACGGTGGGGGCGGGAGACACCTTCACCGCCGGTTTCCTCGCCTCACTGCAGAAGGCGGGCAAGCTCAACAAGGCTGCCGTTTCTTATCTTGACGAGACATCATTGCGAAATGCGGTGGCCTATGCGGCGCGGGCCGCCGCGGTCACGGTTTCGCGGGCCGGCGCCAACCCGCCCTGGCTGCATGAACTGCAGACCTAAGCGCCATCAAGCCAGCCATGAAATTTCCCGTTGATGCCGTCATTCCGCGTTTGAGCGAAGCCCTGACGCTTGGCTCTGCCGCGATCCTGGTGGCGGAGCCCGGGGCCGGCAAGACAACGCGGGTGCCCCTGAAGCTTTTGGGAAGTTCGTGGCTTGGCGACAAGAAGATTGTCATGCTGGAACCGCGCCGGCTCGCAGCGCGGGCCGCAGCCAGGCGCATGGCGGAAACGCTTGGTGAAGAGATCGGTGCAACAGTGGGTTACACGGTCAGGCTTGACCGCAAGGTTTCGGCGAAGACCCGCATTGAAGTTGTCACGGAAGGCATTCTCACGCGGCGCCTGCAGCATGATCCGGAGTTGAAGGATACGGGGCTCGTCATTTTCGACGAGTTCCATGAACGCAGCCTTGATGGCGATCTGGGTCTCGCCCTCACGCTTGATATGCGCCAGGGCTTGCGGGAGGATTTGCGACTTCTCATCATGTCAGCCACGCTTGATGCAGCGAGGCTTTCCGAACATTTGCAGGGAGCGCCCGTTGTCCAGGCAAGCGGCCGGATGTTTCCGGTTGAGACGCGCTATCTCGGCAAGACGACGCGGCAGACGCTTTCGGCAGATGCCTGCAGGGCGACGCAGCAGGCGCTTCTTGAAACGAAGCAAAGCATTCTGGTTTTCCTTCCCGGCGAGGCGGAAATCCGCCGCACGGAGGAAATGCTCAATTCAGCAAATCTTCCGTCATCCATATCCGTGCGGCCTCTCTACGGGTCGATGGGTTTTGCCGAACAGGATGCGGCGCTCAATCCGGCGCCGGAGGGTTCACGAAAGATTGTGCTGGCCACCACCATTGCCGAAACAAGCCTGACCATTGAAGGGATTGGCACGGTGATTGACACGGGGTTCAAGAGATCCCCGCGATTTGATCCGGCCAGCGGCATGACAAGCCTGGAAACGGTGCGGGTGAGCCTTGCTTCGGCGGATCAGCGGCGGGGCCGCGCCGGAAGGCTGGGACCAGGGGTTTGCCACAGGCTGTGGCCGGAAGCGGAAACACGGGCCCTTGCGGCCCATGACCAGCCGGAAATTCTGGTGAGCGATTTGACGCCCCTGGTGCTTGAACTCGCCGCGTGGGGCGTGCATGCGCCCTCCTCCCTCTCATGGCTTGATCCGCCGCCGGCTGCCGCCTTTGCGCAGGCGCAAGAGTTGCTGGAGCGGCTGGAAGGGCTCGATAATGATGGAAGGATCACGGCCATGGGCAAGGCCATGGTCAAGGTGCCGCTGCATCCACGGCTTGCCCATATGGTGGTCAAGGGACAGGCGTTGGGTTCCGGGGAAGCGGCAGCGGACCTGGCGGCTTTCGTCTCGGAGCGCGATGGACTGGGCCGTGACGCAGGCTGCGATATTGCCTCGCGGTTTTTGGCGACACGCGGTTCAGCGCGGTCGCGTATTCAGGCCGCGGCAAAACAGATCAAGCAAATTCTCAGCATTAAGGCTGATACAGGGTCGATCAGCGAAGGGGTGCTGGTCGCGCTGGCCTGGCCCGACCGCATTGCGCAAAAGCGTGGCGGTGAGCGGCGCTACCGGCTCTCGGGGGGCGGCGGAGCTATCCTTCCCGAGCATGAGACATTGGCCAGGCAGGAGTGGCTTGCGGTTGCCACAACCGATGGCTCTTCCGGCGACCAGAAGATTTTTCTTGCGGCGCCTCTTACGCTTGCTGAAATCGAGACGCATTTTGACGGCCAGATTGAAGTCTTGGAAAATGTCGGCTGGGACTCGCGGTCGCAAAGTGTGGTTGCGGCGCGGGTTAGGAAACTCGGGGCCCTTATTCTCGAGGAACGCCCGTTGACGTCGGCTGATCCAGAGGCCATGGCAGGGGCGATGCTCAAGGGGATCAGCGAGATGGGCCTCAAGGCTTTGCCGTGGACTGACGGCGCCAACAGCTTTCGCGCCCAGGTGCAATTTCTGAAACGCCTGTTTCCTGAAGAGGCCTGGCCCGATCTCGGCGATGAGGCGCTTGCGCGAAATCTCGACGACTGGCTGAAGCCCTATCTCGCGGGCATTTCACGCAAGAGCCATCTTGAGCGATTGGACATGCTGGCCATCTTGAAAAGCCTGGTGCCCCATGATCTGCAACGGCAAATGGATGGGCTGGCGCCGCGTCGCATTGAAGTTCCCTCAGGCGCCCATGTCGCCATCGATTATGAAACCGAGGGCGACCCGGTCATCCGGGTGCGTTTGCAGGAAATGTTCGGCCTGGCCAAAACGCCGACAATCGCCAAGGGGCGGGCGCAACTCCGCATCGAATTGCTGTCGCCGGCGGGAAGGCCATTGGCTGTCACCAAGTCCCTGGAGACGTTCTGGACCAATGGCTATCCGGACGTGCGGTCCGAATTGCGGGGGCGATATCCCAAGCATTCCTGGCCGGAAGACCCGCTGTCCGCGCCACCGGTAAAACCCCGGAAACTGCGCTGATTGCAAGGCTTGACCATTGGCCATGCCAATGCCAAACACCGCGCGCAATGACTGACACCGCCCATATCCGCAATTTCTCCATTATCGCCCATATCGACCACGGCAAATCGACGCTTGCCGACCGGCTTATCCAGCTTTGCGGGGCGGTGAGCGACCGGGACATGGTAGACCAGATCCTCGATTCCATGGACCTGGAGCGGGAGCGCGGCATCACCATCAAGGCCAACACGGTGCGCCTCGACTACACCGCCAGGAACGGCGAAAAATATGTTCTGAACCTAATCGATACGCCGGGGCATGTGGACTTTGCCTATGAGGTTTCGCGTTCGCTGGCGGCTTGCGAGGGTTCGCTTCTGGTGGTTGATGCCAGCCAGGGCGTGGAGGCGCAGACCCTGGCCAACGTTTATCAGGCGATCAACAACAATCATGAAATCATCCCGGTTCTCAACAAGGTTGATCTTCCCGCGGCCGAGCCGGAGCGGGTGCGACAGCAGATCGAGGATGTGATCGGCATTGACGCCTCCGAGGCGGTGATGATCTCGGCCAAGACCGGGCTCGGCGTTCCGGAGGTGCTTGAGGCCATCGTGCACCGCCTTCCGCCGCCCAAGGGCGACCGCAACAAGCCGCTCAAGGCACTGCTGGTCGATAGCTGGTATGATTCCTATCTGGGCGTTGTGGTTCTGCTGCGCATCATTGACGGCGAGCTCAAGAAGGGCATGCGGGTCAAGATGATGGGCACGGGCGGCTCCTACCTCATTGACCGCGTCGGCGTCTCGCGCCCGAAAAAGGAAATGGTGGCAAGCCTTGGCCCCGGCGAGATCGGCTTCTTCACGGCGGCGATCAAGGAAGTGGCGGATACGCGCGTCGGCGATACGGTGACCGATGAAAAGCGGCCGACGGCGGAAGCCCTGCCCGACTTCAAGGAAGCGCAGGCCGTGGTGTTTGCCGGTTTCTTTCCCGTCGATGCGGCGAAGTTCGAAGACCTGCGCGAAGCGATGGGGCGCTTGCGCCTCAATGACGCCAGCTTTTCCTTCGACATGGAAACCTCGGCGGCGCTGGGTTTCGGTTTCCGCTGCGGCTTTCTCGGCCTCCTTCATCTCGAGATCACCCGCGAACGCATCGAGCGCGAATTCAACGTGGACATCATCACCACGGCGCCAAGCGTCATCTACAAGATAAACATGCGCGACGGGACGCAGAAATCGCTGCACAATCCGGTTGATATGCCGGACGCCGCGCTGATTGAATCCATCGAGGAGCCGTGGATCGAAGCCACCATCCTGGTGCCCGATGAATATCTGGGCTCCATCCTCAAGCTGTGCGAGGACCGGCGCGGGCGGCAGAAGCAGCTCACCTATGCGGGCAGCCGCGCCATGGTGATCTATGAGCTGCCGCTCAACGAAGTGGTTTTTGATTTCTATGACCGGCTCAAATCAGTGAGCCGCGGCTATGCCAGCTTCGATTACAAGATGGTGGGCTATGAAAAGGGCGACCTGGTGCGCATGGGCATCCTGGTGAATGCGGAGCCTGTCGATGCGCTGGCCATGGTGGTGCACCGGGCCAGGGCCGAGCAGCGCGGCCGGGTGATGTGCGAGAAGCTCAAGGATCTCATTCCGCGCCACATGTTCCAGATCCCTATCCAAGCCACCATCGGCGGCAAGATCGTGGCGCGCGAGACGCTTTCAGCCATGCGCAAGGACGTGACGGCGAAATGCTACGGCGGCGACATCAGCCGCAAGCGCAAGCTTCTGGACAAGCAGAAGGAAGGCAAGAAGAAGATGCGGCAGTTCGGCAAGGTCGACATTCCGCAGGAAGCCTTCATCGCGGCGCTGAAGATGGACGAGAACTAAGGCGCGCCCATCGACGCGCAAGTTCTCTATTTTATGGTGAGGGCCAAACCGCTCAGATCGACGTTCACCATCAATCCGCTCTGCCGGCCCGAAAGCTCCAGAACCGCACCATTCTGATTGGTCAGAATGATGGCGCGGACGCCGCGGCCGACCGCAAGCCCCGCGCCGGCAGCGCCATAGACGCCCTCGACGTCCGACGCGCGCCGGATATTGCTCACGCGACCGTGCAGCACCGTCTTTGAACCGCCGAACACAAGTCCGTAGTCTATGCCGCCCACTCCAAGCCGATAGCTGCGGCCCTTAAAGGTGAGCCTGCCGCTGCCGCCTGAACCACCGATTACCCAGCCGGCCTTGTAGACCGTAAGCGTGATTTTGCCGCTATCGGCATGGGCACTCTGGAGGCCCAAACCTAACATGGAGATTACTGCGACCAAAGCGCCGAGAAACCGGAGTGGAATTCGCATGGCTTGATTTCCTTTTACGTTGCCGGAGCATCGATGTTGGCAATTCCCGTCTGTCCAGTGAGGACCCGACTCGCCATGGCTTTACCTTGCGGACAAAGGTGTCAGGAGTCAATTCAGATCAGGTTTCGGCAACGCCCCGCTTGCGCCTGTCCCAGGCGACGATCTTTCCTGAAATCCACCAGCAGGCAACGGCAATGGCGGCGCCGGCATAGCCATCGATGGCGTAATGCCAGCCCAGGTGAATGGAGCCAATGAAGATAAGGAAGGCGAAGACCGACATGAGGTAGCCCAGCCATTTCTTGCCGGCGGAGAAGCCGAGGATTGCAAACAGCACCGAGGTTCCCACATGCATCGATGGCATCGCCGAAATGCCGTTGATCAGGCCGGTGCCGGTCTCATAGTCCTTCCACAGCTCATCCATGGTGGGGATGACAAAAATCGTGTGAACTTGCGCCACCTCGTGGAGCCAGTCCATGAGCGGCACGAAAGGGTCCTGAACCTCGGGCATCAACCGGCCATAAAGGCCCGGGCCCACGGATGAGAAAATCGTCCCGCATACGCTGGTGCCCACGAACCAGGTGAGGGTGAAACCCAGCAGGAAGTGGGTGCGCAGTGCGGTGTCCTTGGGGCCGAAGCCTTGCCAGAACCAGCAGGTGAACATCACAAAGAACCAGATGTTGTAGTTGACGTTGATCAGGAAGGTGACCCAGGGCACGTTCAGCAGGGGGGCCAGCCATTCATAGGGCTGCGCGCCGAAATGCATCACTTGGTCCCACTCCATGAAAGTCACATCCCAGGAAAAGGGGACGGCCAGTGGAATGGCTTTCTTTATGAAGGCAAAGCCCAGCATGTAGAGGGACATGAAAAGGAATGCGTGGATGGAATTCGAGATGCGCTGGGGCGCCAGATAGTCGTCGCTGATTTTCAGCCAGAGGCCGCCGAGCGCGCTGCCCTCGTAGCCGGTCCAATACAAACGCACGAGTTCGGCAACAATACCTATCAAGATCAAGCCGCAAAGAAGCGTCAGGACGGGAGCGGTAAATGCGGTCACCATCTTGATGTCGAAGGGAAGGCCAATCCAGATGGATTCCGCCACGGCCACCAGGAAGACAAATGCCGCCAGGACGTAGAGCACCGCATTGGCGCGAAAGCCGTGAATAATGCAGGCCGCAGTCCCGGACAGACGGTTCTGCAGGGGCAAGGTCAGTGCTTCACTCATGGCGGCGAGGGTCCCGTTAAAAAGCCAAACATATCAATCGGAAGGTTAAGGAGATGTTTCGGGCTGGACTACAGATTAGAATTGTTCTAATTTGATATCAGAGGTCCATATTGAAAAGCTTCTCCGATCTGTCCGAACAGGAAATCATCGCCCTGGCCATTTCAAGCGAGGACGACGACGCGCGCGCCTATTCGGGCTTTGCCAATGCCCTGATGGAAACCTACCCGGGCTCCGCCAAGGTTTTCATGGAAATGGCGGAGGAGGAGCATCAACACCGGCGCTGGCTGACCGAACTTTACCAGAAGAAATTCGGCGATTTCATTCCTCTGATCAGACGCAGCGAGATCAACGGATTTGTGAAACACAAGCCGGCCTGGATGATCGGCAAGCTCAATATCGAAGCCATGCGCCGGCGGGCCGAGGTCATCGAACTGGAAAACTACCGCTTTTACAAACAGGCGGCGGCGCACAGCCAGGACCCGCAGGTGGCCAAGCTTCTCAACCGATTGGCAGAAGCCGAAAAGGGCCACGAGTCCCTGGCGGCGCGCCTTGGCGACAAACACCTGACTGCGGACGTCAAGATCGAGGAAGGCGAAACGAAGCGCCGCCTCTTCCTGCTGCAGGTCATCCAGCCCGGACTTGTCGGGCTCATGGACGGCTCGGTCTCGACGCTCGCTCCCTTGTTTGCCGCAGCCTTCGCCACGGGCAATACCTGGGCCACGTTTCTGGTGGGAATGGCGGCTTCAGTGGGGGCGGGCATTTCCATGGGCCTGGCCGAGGGGCTTTCCGATGACGGAAAGCTCACGGGCCGCGGCCATCCCCTGATCCGCGGATTGGCAGCCGGGATCATGACCGCTGTCGGCGGCATTGGCCACACGCTGCCCTATCTCATCTCGGATTTCAAAACTGCCACGGGCCTGGCCATCGTCATCGTGTTCATCGAGCTCTGGGCCATTTCGTGGATCCGTTACAAATACATGGACACGCCATTCCTGAAGGCGGCCTTCCAGGTGGCAGTCGGGGGATTTCTGGTGTTTCTCACCGGCATGGCGATTGGCAGCGCCTGAGGCCGCAGGTTTCGGGCACACTATCTGAAGGTGCTGAAACTCTGGCCGTAGGCCCACTCGGTTCTGACCTGGTGGTTGGCTTCCTCAACGAGGACCTGGGCATCAATGCCGATTTCACCCATGGCATGGGCTGCATCTATCGCCGCCTCAATGGCCTCAGCCTGGGTGGCATAGGGGCCGTAATGCTTTTCCTTGAAGCTAATCTTCCATTCATTGTTGTGAAGTACGATAAAGTATTGTTCAGCGGCCATGTGACCCAGTCCCAATCCGTGAAGTGCACTTAATATAGGTTCTGTCTGTATGAGTCGAATAGTAGTAACTTATCCACCGGGAATGCTGCCAAAGGCCTCGGATCCTGACACCGCGCAAGTCATTGTCTGCGAGCCGGCGCAACACGAAAGGCACGCTCAAACAGCCGGACCAGCTTCAGCCCCATCGCCAGCCCACCTGCTGCCGCGGCCCGCAAACCTCCACTAGTCCTCCGGTTCCGGCTGGCTGCTCCACGGCCAAGGATAACTTGCGCCCTCCGCGCCGCGGGTCTAGTTTCTTGTCAGTACCAGCAAATGGCACAAGAACTTCTTGGGAGGACATCATGAAAAGACGCACACTATTCGCAAGCTTTTTGGCTCTGGCGCTGACGGCAGGCCTTGCCACTCCGGCGCTGGCCCTTGACGATCTGCGGATCATCGCTCCGGCCGGCCCCGGCGGCGGCTGGGACCAGACGGCACGCTCCCTCTCCGAAGTCATGGCTGCCATGGGCGCCAAGGGCGGCACGGTTGAAAATGTTCCGGGTGCCGGCGGCACCGTCGGGCTGGCCCAGCTCATCGACCAGGAAAAAGGCAAGCCCAATGTCCTGATGGTCAACGGCCTGGTTATGGTGGGCGCCATTCTAACCAATCAATCACCGGTTACCCTCGACATGACAACACCCATCGCACGCCTGACCGGCGAGTATGAAGTGATCGTCGTTCCGGCTGCTTCGGAACTCAAGACCATGGCCGATCTTGCGGCCAAACTGAAAGCTGACCCGGGTTCAGTTGCCTTCGGCGGCGGTTCCGCTGGCGGCACCGATCACATTCTCGCGGGCCTCGTTGCCAAGGCCGTGGGGGCGGACGTCTCCAAGCTCAACTATGTGCCCTTCTCCGGCGGCGGCGAAGCTCTTGCCGCGATCATGGGCGGCCATGTGGTGGCGGGCATCAGCGGCTACAGCGAATGGGCGGGCCAAATCAAGTCGGGCGAACTCCGGGCCCTGGCGATTTCCGCGCCTGAACGCCAGCCAGGCATCGACATTGCGACCCTGAAAGAACAGGGCGTCGATGTTGACCTTGCCAACTGGCGCGCCATCGTGGCCCCTCCGGGCCTCGATGATGCACAGGAAAAGGCCTTGCTTGAAGCGGTCGATGCGGCCGTCAAGAGCGATGCCTGGAAAAAAGTGCTCACCGACAAGAACTGGACGGATCTTTATCTCCCGGGCGATGATTTCGGCAAGCTGATCGCCCTGGAAAATGCCCGGACAACGGAAGTGCTCAAGGGCATCGGCCTCGTCCAGTAACGGGCAGCCGTGAACACAAAACAAAAGATAGCCGGGGCCGGTCTTGCGATCGGCCTCGGCCTTATTGCCATCGCATCGGTCATCGGCTTTGAAACGATGCAGATGCGGGTACCGCCGAGCTACGCCCGGGTCGGACCACAGATATTTCCCTATATCATAGCCCTCGGCATGGCCCTTACGGGCGCGTTCATCGCCTGGAAATCCTACCGCGGCGGAGACGAAGTCATTGACGAGGTCGAGCCCACCGACTGGAAAAATGTCGGCATCATCCTGTTGGGCCTCATCGCCCACATGAACCTGCTGAGACCGGCGGGCTTCGTGCCCGCGGGAGTGGTTCTTTTCATGAGCGTGACCTTTGCCTTTGGCAGCCGGCGTTTCGGGCGGGATGCAATGATCGGATTCTTCCTGGTGCTGTTTGCCTATATCGGTTTCACCTACGGCCTTGGCCTGCAACTGCCGCCGGGGATTTTGAAAGGATTGCTCTGAGATGGAAGCCTTCCTTGCCCTCATGGATGGCTTTGCCACCGCCCTGACGCCGATCAATCTGATGTGGTCGCTGGTCGGCGTAACGCTTGGAACCTTGATTGGAATCCTGCCGGGGATCGGCCCGGCGCTTACCATTGCGCTGCTTCTGCCGGTGACGCGAAATCTTGATCCCACCGGCGCCTTCATCATGTTCGCCGGGCTCTATTACGGCGCCATGTATGGCAGTTCCACTACCAGCATCCTGCTCAATACGCCGGGGGAATCCGGCTCCATCATGACGGCCATCGAGGGAAATCTCATGGCCAGGCAAGGCCGGGGAGCTGCCGCCCTTTCAACCGCGGCCATCGGCTCTTTCGTTGCCGGAACGCTCGGCACGCTGGCCCTGACCTTTCTGGCGCCACTGTTCGTCAAGCTGGCGCTGCTGTTTGGCCCGGCGGAATATTTCTCCCTGATGGTCCTGGCCTTCACCACCGTATCGGTGCTGCTTGGCGCCTCCAAGAGCCGCGGCCTTGCGGCACTTTTTCTGGGGCTGGCCTTCGGCCTGGTGGGCACCGACATTCTGACGGGCCAGCCGCGCCTGGTCTTCGGATATCCCAGCCTGCTGCGCGGCATTGACATCGTGGTGGTGGCCGTTGGGCTTTTCGCCGTAGGCGAGGCTCTCTTCATGGCCTCGCAGGCGCGCCTGCGCACGGCGGAGATCCTGCCCATCAAGGGTTCGCTCTTCATGACGCGGGAGGAATGGCGCCGGTCGTGGAAGCCCTGGCTGCGCGGCGCCGGCATCGGCTTTCCATTCGGCGCGCTGCCGGCCGGCGGCACGGAGATTCCCACCTTCCTGTCGTACTTCCTCGAAAAGAAACTCACCAAGCATCCGGAAGAATTTGGCCGCGGCGCCATCGAAGGTGTGGCTGGCCCGGAAGCGGCCAACAACGCGGCGGTGGCAGGGGTTCTCGTTCCGCTGCTGGCCCTTGGGCTTCCCACTTCGGCAACGGCCGCAATCCTGCTGGCGGCTTTCGAGCAGTACAACCTCCAGCCGGGACCATTGCTGTTCGCCGGCAATTCAACCCTGGTCTGGGGCCTGATCGCCAGCCTCTACATCGGCAACGTCATGCTGCTGGTGCTCAACCTGCCGCTGGTTGGCCTGTGGGTACGCCTGCTGACCATTCCCCAGCCCCTGCTCTATGGCGGCATCCTGATCTTCTCGACTCTCGGGGTTTATTCCCTGGGCAATTCGACTTTTGATCTGGTTCTGCTGTTCATTGTGGGCTTCATCGGCTTCCTGATGCGGCGCCACGAGTTTCCGGTTGCCCCCTGCATCATCGGGCTGATCCTCGGCCCGTTTGCCGAGGCGCACTTCCGCCGCGCCCTGTCGATCAGCCAGGGCGATCCTTCGGTTTTTGTGACCCATCCGCTTTCCGCCGTTCTGCTGGCTACCGCCGCGGCTGTCATCATCGTGCCGATCATCCTGCGACGGATTAAATATGCATAGTTCCCCGCACTTCGTTGAGCTTGCGTAAGGCCCCGAACGCTGTGTAAATCACTGCATCGATGCACTGCTTCTTTTTACGATACCGGAATGCCCCGGCACTCAAAATTCTGGAAATAATGTGACCTGATGGCACCCCCCATGCGCCCTTCGCTGTTTCGCTCCGAAACCCTGGCGACGGCACTCATTCTTGCATTTCTGGTTTTCCTCATGGGCGGCACGGCCTTTGTTCTGAGGAACGCCCATCAATCGGCCGCTGAAATCGCGCGCATAAGGGCCATTTCTTCGGCCGAAGTGGTGGCGGCCAATTTTGAATGGGTGGGCGAGACTTCGCAGCAGCTTTTGCAAAGGGTCGACGATTTTGTCGGCCCTAGCCTTGACGCGCTTCCGGCAAATGCCCTGGGATTCCTCAAGGAGTCCGTTTCAACGCTTCCCGGTTCGCCGCGCATCTATCTGGTAGGCGCTGACGGAAACACAAGGCTTACGACCGACCCGGATTTCAAGCCCATCGACATCCGGGACCGGGATTATTTCCAGGCCGTCGCGGATGGGGCGGCGCGCTACATTTCGCCCATGCTGGTGAGCCGGCTCAATGGCGAGCAGATCTTCGTAATCAGCAAGAGGGTCGAACGGAACGGCGTTTTCGTGGGCGCGGCTATCGTGTCGTTCAACTCGCAACTCATCGAGAAGGTGTGGAGTTCGCTTCGTTTTGACCCAACTTCGACGATTTCGGCGGTTCGCGAGGATGGCAAGATTGTTGCCCGCTATCCAAGGCTGGAAAGCCGCACCGATATCAGCGATTCCGTCCTGTTCACGACCTTCCTGCCGCAGGCGCCAAACGGAACCTATGAAGCCGTTTCAGTTGCAGATGGGGTGAAACGTATCGTTGCCTACCGCAGGGTCGGAGGATCAAATCTTGTCGCAATCGCCTCGATAGGGCATGACGTGGCCTTTGCCGCTTTCTACAATTTTGCAATTTTGAGCCTCGCCGTCGCGGTGCCGCTTGCTCTGTTTCTCGCGGCGCTTGCCTGGATCACATTCCAGTGGCTGTCGAGGGACGCGCGGCAAAGAGAACAACTTGCCGCGGCGCTTGAATCCAACCAGATGCTTTTCCGGGAAATTCATCACCGGGTCAAAAACAACCTGCAGGCAGTGAGTTCGCTGGTCAACCTGCAGAAGATCGATCCCCATGCAAAGCAGGAAATGACCCAGCGCATCCAGGCGATGGTTGCGGTGCATGAGCAGATCTACCGCAATGACCAGTTCGGGCTGGTGGATGCATCGGCATATATTCCAGCCATCATCGGGAAGCTGGTTGAATCCTACGGGCGCGAGGTGAAGGTGGCCTATGATCTGGCGCCCATGGAAGTTGACCGCGAACATGCCCTGCCGCTTGGGCTGGTTGCAAATGAAGTGGTGTCCAATGCGATGAAGTATGCGTTTCAGGATGGCAGGGACGGCGCACTGACAGTTACCCTGAAGAAATCGGAAGACGGGCGCATGGGCATTTTGACGATCCATGACAACGGTGCCGGGTTTGATCCGGAGTCAATCTCCAAAGGCACGGGCAGCAGGCTGGTCAGCGGGCTGGCGGCGCAAATCCAGGGCGAGACCGGATACACCTTCGACAGCGGCACAAAATTCGAGATGCGCTTTCCCTTGCCTAACGCCTCAGCCTAGCGGGGCCTGCACCATGGAGCGCATGGTGGCGGCAATTTCAATCACATTATAGGGCTTGGTGAAGAAGCGGGAATCTGCAGGCAAGGAATCCACATTGATTTTCCGGAGGCCGGAGGCAACGACAATCCGGATCGGCGGCCAGCGGTCACGCACGGCGGCGGCGAGCTTAAGGCCATCCATGCTGCCCGGCATATCGATATCGGTGAAGAGGACTCGTATGGCGGAATTGGCTTCGAGAATCTTGATGGCACGGTCGGCATCAGGCGCCTCGAAAACCTTGAAGCCGCTTTCCTCGAGCTGCTCGACCACATCCATGCGGGTGATCGGTTCGTCTTCCACGACCAGCACTGCGATTTTCTCGGCCATCATCATCTCTTGTCAATCAAATCCTGTTGGCGAGTTCAATAACCCCGAACAGCTTCGATAGTTTCAATGCCATTCCAATTTTGGCGCCTCATGCTTAATGGTTTGCCACTGGGCAGATTAACCGCCCGTGAACCTGCGCCAATAGCTTACCAGATCGTTAAATCTGTTCCAAATCAGTAAGTTGAAGCCTGGCCTGCCACCCGAAGCCGTGGCGCAGGATGGCGGAAGGGGGGGGATTCGAACCCCCGTTACGCTATTAACGCAAACACGCTTTCCAGGCGTGCGCCTTAAGCCACTCGGCCACCCTTCCGCAGAAATTCGGGGGCGCCTGGGCCCCCGTCGAATTGCGCCGCACTATAGCGATGAAACTCTGCCGTTCAAGCGTTGTTGAATGGAAGTTACCGATCTGCCACACTAAATGGGTCTCGAGATAAAAGGAGACAGGAATCCATGATTTTCGCCCGCAGGAAAGCCGAAATGACCGATGCCGCCCGGGCCCTGCCCGGGCGGGCAAGCGCCATTGCCACGGCCAGCCACCACTTCGTCAACGGAAACCCGTTGAAAGGGCCATACCCCGCAGGGTCCGAGCAGATTGTCGTGGCCATGGGCTGCTATTGGGGGGCGGAGCGCACGTTCTGGGAGGTGCCCGGCGTCTGGGTGACAGCGGTGGGAAATGCTGGCGGCTTTACGCCGAACCCTACCTATGAGGAGGTCTGTTCCGGGCTCACGGGGCACACGGAATCGGTGCTGGTGGTGTTTGAACCCAGCAAGGTGAGCCTCAACGAGGTTTTGAAAGTGTTCTGGGAAGCGCATGACCCCACGCAAGGGATGCGCCAGGGCAATGACACGGGCACGCAATACCGTTCGGCGATCTACTGGAACTCGCCGGCGCAACGCGACGCGGTGCTGGCCTCGAAGGCGGCCTACCAGAAAGCGCTGACGGCGCAGGGCTACGGAGAGATTACCACGGAAATTGCCGAGGCCGGGCCTTTCTATTTCGCCGAGACCTATCACCAGCAGTTTCTCGCCAAGAATCCGCACGGCTATTGCGGGATTGGCGGCACCGGCGTTGTCTGCCAGATCGGCACCGGGGTTGAAGGCTAGCGCTCGGCGCGGCCCAGGACGTCGATAATCTCGGAAATCTTCCGGCGCTGCTCCGCCTTATTGCCGCTGGCAATGGCGTGCTCGACACAATGGCTGACATGATCGCGGAGGATTTCCTCCTCGGCACGGCGCAGCGCCGCCCGCACCGCTGAAATCTGGGTGACGACATCGATGCAGTAGCGGTCTTCCTCAACCATGCGGGAGAGGCCGCCCACCTGGCCGCCGATGCGGCTGAGCCGTTTCAGCACGGCAGCTTTGGTATCTTTCTGCATAATTGACATATACCTATAGGGGGTATATCTGTCAAGCATCGATTATACCCCCATAGGGTGTGCAGGATTCTGACAAAGGCAGGCGCAAATGAAACATGAACACACGCATTCAATGCATAACCCATCTGCCACGGGGGTCATTGATCCCGTCTGCGGAATGACGGTGGACCCTGCGACGGCCAAGCATAAGGCGGAACATCAGGGCCAGAGTTACTACTTCTGTTCGGCGGGGTGCCGGACGAAGTTCGTGGCCACGCCGGCGAAATACCTGGACAAGATTGAAGAGCCGGTCATCGCCGGCGCCATCTATACCTGCCCGATGCATCCGGAGATCCGCCAGGAGGGGCCGGGATCGTGCCCCATTTGCGGCATGGCGCTGGAGCCCCTGACGGTGACGGCCGAGAGCGGGCCCAACCATGAACTGATCGACATGACGCGGCGCTTCTGGATCGGCCTGGCGCTGGCGCTCCCGGTTTTCATTCTGGAAATGGGCGGGCACCTCACGGGGCTCACCATGCTGCTGGGCCAGCAGCTTTCCAACTGGCTGCAGTTTGCGCTGGCCACGCCGGTGGTGCTGTGGGCGGGCTGGCCATTCTTCGTGCGGGGCTGGCAATCGCTGCTCTCGCGCAATCTCAACATGTTCACGCTGATCGCGCTCGGCACCGGGGTGGCCTGGAGCTACAGCGTGATTGCCACCTTCGCGCCGCAGATTTTTCCTGACGCCTTCCGCGACATGCATGGGGCGGTTTCGGTTTATTTCGAAGCGGCCGCCGTGATCACCGTGCTGGTGCTGCTGGGCCAGGTTCTGGAATTGCGGGCCCGGGACCGGACATCGGGGGCGATCAAGGCGCTGCTGGGGCTGGCGCCAAAGACGGCGCGGCGCATCGGCGTCGATGGCAAAGACGAAGATGTAAGCCTCGAGCACATTGCGGTGGGCGATCTGCTGCGGGTGCGGCCCGGCGAGAAGGTGCCGGTGGACGGCGAGATCACCGAGGGGCGCTCGGCGCTGGATGAATCCATGGTGACGGGAGAATCCATGCCGGTGACCAAGGAGGCAGGCGGCAAGGTGATCGGCGGCACGCTGAACGCCAGCGGCGCGCTGGTCATGCGGGCGGAAAAAATCGGCAGCGAGACCATGCTGGCGCGCATCGTGCAAATGGTGGCCAACGCGCAACGCAGCCGGGCGCCGATCCAGCGGCTGGCGGACCAGGTTTCAGGCTGGTTCGTGCCGACAGTGATTTTCGTGGCGGCAGTGGCCTTTGCCGCCTGGGCTATGTGGGGGCCGGAGCCGCGCTATGCCTATGGGCTGGTGGCAGCGGTGGCGGTGCTGATCATCGCCTGCCCCTGCGCCCTGGGGCTGGCAACGCCCATGTCGATCATGGTGGGGGTGGGACGCGGCGCACAGGCGGGCGTGCTGATCAGGGATGCGGAAGCGCTGGAGCGCATGGAAAAGGTCGACACCATCGTGGTGGACAAGACGGGCACGCTGACGGAAGGCAAGCCCTCGGTGACGGCGATTGCGACGGTCACGGGCGGGGATGAAACGGAACTGCTGCGGCTGGCGGCCTCGGTTGAGAAGCTGAGCGAGCATCCCCTTGCGGCGGCGATCGTGGCGGCGGCGCAGGCGAAGGGAATCGAACTGGCCAAGGTCATGGGCTTTGACTCGCCCTCGGGCAAAGGCGCCATCGGCATGGTGGAGCGGAAACGCATCGCCATCGGCAACGGGAAATTTTTGGGCGAACTGAACATTGCAACGGAGCCACTCGCAGGCGAGGCGGAAGCCATGCGGCGCGACGGGGCGACGGCGGTTTTCGTGGCCGTCAACGGCAAGCTGGCCGGCGCCATCGGCATTGCCGATGCGGTGAAGGCTTCAACACCGCAGGCGCTGGCGGCCTTGCGCGAGGCGGGCTTGCGCATCGTGATGCTCACCGGCGACAATGCGACGACGGCGCAGGCTGTGGCCAAAAGGCTGGGCATAACCGACGTCGAGGCCGATGTGCTGCCGGACAAGAAGGCTGACGTGGTGGCAAAGCTCAAGGCGCAGGGGCGCATCGTGGCGATGGCGGGTGACGGGGTGAATGACGCGCCGGCGCTGGCCGCAGCGGATGTGGGCATTGCCATGGGCACGGGCACGGATGTGGCCATGGAAAGTGCCGGGATCACGCTGCTGCGCGGTGACCTGATGGGCATCGCGCGGGCCAGGCTTCTGTCGAAAGCGGTGATGGGCAATATCCGGCAGAATCTTTTCTTCGCCTTCATCTATAATGCGGCGGGCGTTCCCATCGCGGCGGGCGTGCTCTATCCCGCCTTCGGCGTGCTGCTGTCGCCGATGATCGCGGCGGCGGCCATGGCGCTGTCATCGGTGAGCGTGATCGGCAACGCGCTGCGGCTGCGGCAGACGAAGATTGATGTCTAAGACACCTATCGCTCTTCTTCGAAGGTGACGTTGGCGTTGGCGGAGAGGCGGACCTTGCCGCCCTCGACGCGGTCAACGGTGCCGACATGAACGCCATCGGCGCCGATCACTTCGGCATGTTCCCTTATGGCTGAAAGATCGACCATGCTCAGTACCAGCGGCCGCGGCCATACCAGCCGCCGCCGAAGAGAAGGAACAGAATGATGATGATTACGATAAGGGTTGTGGTGTCCATGAGACGCTCCTGTTTCGCGGGTGCCGCTGCACAGAAACGCGGGAGGGGGCGAATGGTTCCCGCCGGCTAGCGGGCGGTGAGGAAGCGCTACTGGGATTTGGTCACGCGGCATTTTCCGGAACGGTAGATCTTTTCGCCCTCGCAGGATTTGATTGCAGCTTTTTCAGCGGCGGCTTTTGTTGGCGCCGACCAGGAATAGCCGCAGGTCTGCCCGACCCCGCCGCCCGCGTTGCTGTTTGAAAGGGCAAAGGCCTTGTGTTTGCCCAGCGTCTTCCATTTCTTGTAGGCCTTCAGGCAAGGCTTGTTCCAGAACTCGATGCCCTGTGCCTGGGCCGGAGCGACAGCCAGGTCGGCCACCGGCCAGATCAATGCGGCGGCCAGCAACATTTTAAAGGATTTGAACAACCGGCGCGAACTGCCCCTCATGTGATCCCCCACGCGAATGCATCCGGAATTAAAACTATCGCAACTGCAGCGCAGAGTCGAGACGTGCCGATCCCGCAACTCAGGATGTCGGTGTTGATTCAGGCTTGAATGAGCTTTGGGCCGCGCCTCAGCTTGTGTCAGTTCGCATCGCGTCCCAGGCGAGCCAGTGGCAATCGGCGAGGATGTCGTCGATCTCGTGGATATGGCGCTTGCGGCGGCCGGGCGGCGGGCCGGGGCGGAGCGGCGACTTGAAAACCGGGCCCGGCATGGCCTCGCGCCTTTTCCGCCAGCGGGCGAGGCGTTTGGCCTGGCGGGGCAGATCGTCGAGGGCTGCCTTGAGGGCCTGGAGCCTGCGGTTGAGGCGCGCCGCGCTGACCGTGCCATCGGAGGGCGGCGGCGGAACGGCCACGGGCCGGGCCCACAGGTCGTCGATCCGGGAATCAGGCCCGAAGAACAGGATGCGCGGCGGATGTTTCGCGTATCTCACCCGGGGTTCGCGCAGCTCCGGGAAACCTTTCCGCGTATCGCAGAGCCGGAAGGCGGGCGGCCGGTTTCCGGCGCTTTTGGTGATCTCGTGGCCCTTTGGCATGGGACGCGAGGGCGCGACCTTCACCACAAGGCCGCGCGCCGCGAAGACGATCAGGCGGCGGACGGCGGATTCGGCGGGCCGGAGCACGCGCAGCACGGCGAAAAAAACCGCGCGCGGCAGCCGCGAAGCCGTGGCTTCGCCGGAAAGCTCCAGCATGGCGAAAAGGCCCGCAACGACGGCGTTGATGGCTTCGCTTTTCCGTTTGATGACCAAGTCCCAGTCCATGGGTTCCTATCCTGTGTAAAGAACAAAACAGGAACATGTTTGGCATGTTAGGAATATAGTGTCAAGGGGTACTTATCCTTTTTTCCCTCTCCCCGCTTCAGCGGGGAGAGGGTTGGGGCCCGCGCCGCAGGCGTGGGAGGGTGAGGGGCGCTGTGCTATGAAATCACGATGCGAGGCCCAAACGCGAAATCCACTGACCGTGCAAGAT
>JAEUMI010000030.1 GCA_016792825.1 Hyphomicrobiales bacterium | reverse complement strand
GCGCAGGCGCACCAGAAATTTTTGAGCCCTTGCACCGGCCCCACCAGCGGATTGCCGTCGGGCGAGAAAGTGAAAGGTCCGTTGATAACCCGCTTGATGCCAACCTTGGCCAACGCCGGGAAATGCCGGTAGCCGATTTCCAGATGATCGGCGATGCGGTCGAGGTCCGGCGGCAGAAGCTCCTGGCCGAAATCCCACGGCGTCTGCTTCGGCTGCCACGGCTTGCACTCTTTTTCATAGGTGCCGAGCACGATGCCCGAGCGCTCCTGGCGCATGTAGATTTCCGATTTGAAATCGATGATGTGCGGCAGCTCGCGGCCGTGGCTTTTGTTGTAGGCGATGACCTCCGGCATGTCGTCGGTCACCAGATACATGTGCTCCATCGCCAGCACCGGAAGCTCCAGCCCCACCATGCGGCCCACTTCGCGGGCCCATAGCCCGCCGCAGTTCACCACATGCTCCGCATGGATATTGCCGTTCACCGTGATCACATCCCAGGTGCCATCAGCGCGCGCCTTAAGATCGGTGACGCGGCAATTCTGGTAGATCTCGGCCCCGGCAATCCGCGCCGACTTGGCATAGGCATGGGTCGTGCCCTCGGGATCGAGGTTTCCGTCGGCAGCATCAAGCATGGCGCCGACGAAATACTTCTCTTCCAGAAGCGGGTTCAGCGCCTTGGCTTCCTTCATCGACATCATCTCGGTCTCAAGCCCGAGATATTTGGCCCGCGCATGGGCCATCTTCAGCCATTCCAGCCGCTCCGGCGTATCCGCCAGGATCAGCCCGCCTGAGCGGTGCAGCCCGCAGGCCTGGCCGGAAATCTTTTCAAGCTCGTCATAGAGGCCAATGGTGTAGCCCTGAAGTTTCGCCACATTGGGATCGCCGTTGAGTGTGTGGAAGCCGCCTGCCGCATGCCAGGTGGAACCCGAGGTCAGCCGGTCGCGCTCGACCAGCACCACGTCTTTCCAGCCTGCCTTGGTGAGGTGATAGAGCACCGAGCAGCCAACCACGCCACCCCCGATGACAACGACGCGCGCCTGCGATTTCATGTGATTTTCCCTGGAAAAAAGTGAAAGCTTTGCGCTTCAATAGCCGATGCGCAAGGCCTTCCGCAATCGCCCGGGCGGTGAGAAGAACTCAACCTGGCGCTGAAACGAAAACGGCCCCACAGAAGTGGGGCCGTTGAATGGTCAAATCCGAAAAGCCTAGATGCTTTCCTTGACTTCCTTGGCGGCGCGGAACGCCAGCTTCTTCGAAGCCTTGATCTTGATCTGCTCGCCGGTTGCCGGATTGCGGCCAAGACGGGCGGGACGCTTCCTGACCTGGAAAATCCCAAGCCCGGTGACGCGAACCTTGTTGCCCTTCTTGAGGTGCTTTACGAGGAGGTCAACGAAATCGGCCAGCAATTCGCCGGCCAGCTTTTTTGACATCTCGTGTTTTTCGGAAAGCTCTGCTGCCATTTTGGACAGGGGAACCGTCAGTACTTTTTCGTCAGCCATGTTTTCATCTCCGTTTGCCGAATCGGCCGCTGAGGAAACTAGCGCTTTAGCTGAGTCGTGAAAACCCTTATTTTTAGGGGCTATTTTCAATTTGAGTCGAAATAACGCTGATAAAACGGCCCTTCCCAAAATCCGGGTCATAAGGACTCCGGAAAACAGAACGATTACAGCTGGTTAGCCCTGTGGGATTGGAGGTACTCCGGATGCGGATAAGCCACGGGTTCCTTCGGCTTGAAAAAATACCGGCGGAAAATTTCGCGGTAGCCATGCATCAGGTAGCCGTGGTTTTTTCGCAAAAGTTCTTCCCGCTCGGCCCGGTAATAGGCCGGAAGTTCATACCAAGCCATGCGCGGTTTCACATGATGTGCCAGATGCAGGTTGTTGTTGAGGAACATCAGCGAAAGCGGGGCCGATGATTCCACCACGATGGTGCGCTCGCCAAGATCTTTCACCGCCTGATGTTCGCAGAAGGAACGCACGAGGGAAAAAGCAATACCCGGCCAGGCGAACATCACGACATAGGCCCACAGCGGAATGCCGCAGATGAAATAGGCATAGGCAAGCGTGATGACGCAGGCCGGAATATGCAGGGCCCAGGCTTTGATTATTGTCGTATCACCCTTCGCAAGGGCACGGATTTCCGATGACCAGAAACGTATTGTGCCGATGATCGGGCCGATGATCATGCGGCCCGCCAGCGTATTGTTGATCGTGTAAAGCTGCTTCATCGGTGAAGGCAGTCGCGCCCAATCCTCGGGCAGCAGATAATACGACTCTGGATCAAGCGTTGGGTCGGTCAGGTTCTCGTCATTATGATGGATGAGATGCAGCTTGCGGTAACGGCGGTAAGGAAAATTGAGGCTGAAATTTATCGCCACCAGAAGTTCATTGAACGGCGCATTGCGCGTCGGGTGCCCGTGCAGCACTTCATGCTGCAGCGAGCCGTGCAGCGCAATGAGATAGCCAGCCAGCGGCATGATCACCCAGAAGGGCAGGGCATAATAGAACCACATCAGCGTTGCCAGCGCCGCATAAGTCAGGATGATCAGAATGATGGTCGGCCATTCGATAAGCGCAGGCCGGTTCGCGGTGATTTCAGTCGGGTGTTGCATGGGCACCAATTATTTGGCTTTCTGGCATTGTTCAAGTCTCAAGGAATCTCATTTGGCCATGATAGCATCTTTACCCATGTATGATTGGCCGGAAGTCAAGGACGCCACCGATGCCTGGTGGCGCGGCCTCTCCCGCCATCTCCGCCTGCCCGTGGAGCTTGATCGGACGGGCGACCATTTCGCCGCCTGGCGCCGCGCCGACCTCGCCTTTAGCCAAACTTGCGGCTATCCTTTCACCCATGAATTCAAGGGCTTGCTCAAGTATATTGCGACCCCGCATTATGCCGCGCCGGGCTGCAAAGACGCTGATTACTGCAGTTTCATCTTGGCCCGTTATGACCAGCCCCCGGATTCCTTCCGGGGTGGTGTTGCCGTGGTTAACAACCCGGATTCCATGTCCGGCATGCTGGCGCTCAAACTGGTTTTCGCGCCATTTGCCACGGATGGTAGGTTCTTTGCCAGGGCCATGCAAAGCGGCGGACACGTAAAGTCCATGCTTGCGGTGCGCGATGGCCTGGCCGATGTCTGCGCCATTGATGCAGTTTGCGTGGCCATGGCCCGGCGCTACCGCCCGGACTATCTGGAAGGCCTGGTTGAAATCGCCCGCTCACCATCGGTTCCCGGCCTTCCCTATGTCACGCGCGGTGGCAACATTGAAGCCATGCGGCAGGGGCTGGTTGCCGCCTTCGCGGATTCGGACTTACAACAGTGCCGTGAGCAGCTCTTCCTGAGCGGCCACTCCGTGCTTCGCCCAAATGCCTATGAGCGTATCACCGATCTCGAACGTGACATGCAAAAGGCTGGAGGGCTGGAGCTGAATGACCATTGAACTTTACACCTGGAGCACACCGAACGGCCGGAAAATCTCCATCGGCCTTGAAGAGATGGGGCTGGATTACACCGTGCACCCCGTCAACCTCGGCAAGCGCGAGCAATTTGCTCCCGATTTTCTGAAAATATCTCCCAGCAATAAGATTCCCGCCATTATCGACACCGACAATGGAATTTCGGTTTTTGAATCCGGCGCCATCCTTATGTATCTGGCCGAGAAGGCGGGCAAGTTCTATCCGCAGGACTTTACGGCGCGCACCAGGGTCAATGAATGGCTGATGTGGCAGATGGGAAATTTTGGCCCCATGTTGGGCCGCGCCCATTATTTCCTGTTTTACAATCCCGGCAAGGCGCCCTTTGCCGAAGACTGGTTCGCCGCCGAGGCCAAGCGGCTCTACACGGTTCTGGACACGCTATTGGAAAAGTCCGAGTTCATGGCGGGTGAATATTCCATTGCCGATATTGCAACATTCCCCTGGGCCGCGCGCCATGAAAGGCAGCGCATTGACCTGAACGACTATCCCCATGTGAGGCGCTGGTATCTCGCCATTGCGGCGCGCCCCGCCGTGCCGAAAGGCTTTGCTGTGCCGGGCGGCAATATTATTCCCATGCCGAAGTAGAGAATCCCTATCCGGAAAAGCCGCCCGCCTGCAGGAAGGCGATTTCTTCCGCGGTCGATTTTCTCCCGAGCACCGCATTGCGGTGCGGAAACCTGCCGAAGCGGGCGATGATGTCGAGATGAAGTTGAGCCCAATAGACCATATCTTTGAGCCCAATGCTTGCGAACAGAGCGACGCAGCGGTGCTGCGCGTCGAGGTCTTCCGCGTGCTCGAACGGCATGAGAAGCCACATGGCAAGCGGCGCCACCAGCTTCTGGTGGTAGCCCCGGCTTACCGCCATTTTGGCGAGGGACAGTGCCTTCGCGTCTCCGGCAAAGGCAAGCGGGCTGCCGCGTTGAATGTTGCGCGAAACCTGGTCAAGCAGGATGATAAGGCCCAGCGCTCCTTGCGGTGTTTCCGCCCAATGATCAAAGACCCCAAGCCGCGCCAGTTTCAGCGCTTCGCCGAAACGCACTGACAATTGCCCATCAAATGCGGCGTCCTTGGTGAACCAGAGCTCTTCCCCCGCCAGCATCCAGAAATCCACAACGGTCTTGGCGTCCACGCTATTTTCTCGCCGGCATGACTTCATCGGCGGAGATGCGCGACTTCACGAATTCTTCGCGCATTTCGCAATGGAGCGACAGGGCATGAAGCTTTGGAAACTTGTTGGCCGGAAAGGCTTCCGGCACCCGCAGCTTCACATAGCCAATCAGGCAGCCGATGGTGACGTCCGCCTGGCTCATGTGCAGGTCGGAATACCATGGCGTTCCGCAGTTTTTTTCCAGTTGCGTGAGCCCCGCCTGAAGCTGGTCAAGGCAGCGCTCCTCCCACTCATGGCTCAGCATCTTGCCGGGATGGAAGTGGCGTTCATAGACAATTGCGCCGGCCTTTTCGATGGTCCCCGCCGCCAGCGCCACGGCCTGCAGAACCTTGCGGCGCTCGGGGCCATGGCTCGGCGTCAGGGCGCGCGCCGGTCCCGCCACCTCGTCGAGGTAGTCAATGATGGCCCAGGAGTCGATGAGGATTTCACCGGTTGCCAGTTCAAGCGAGGGAATGCGGATCAGCGGATTGATCTTCTGCATTTTCTTGGCTTGGGAAAACACCGAAAGCGTATTGCGCTCAAACGGCATATGATAGTGGTGCAGCGTAACCGCAACGCGACGCACAAACGGCGAGTCATACTGTCCAACAAGGATCATGCCCGCCACTATCGCGCAGTTAGGCGAGGCGGTCCATAGCCTTCTGGCGGCCGATCAGGGGCAGAAGTGCTGCCAGTTCAGGGCCGTGGTCGAGACCGGTCAGCGCCAGGCGCAGCGGCATGAAAAGCTGCTTGCCCTTGCGGCCGCTCGCAAGCTTCACGGCATCAGTCCAGGTTTTCCAGGTGGTGGAATCCCAGGGTTCGGCGGGGAGCGACGTGGCAGCGTCACTCACAAAACTCCGATCTTCGGCGGCTATCACCGGCGTGATCTTGCCAGTGATGATCTCATGCCAGGCTCTTGCATCCGAGAGTTTTTCAAGATTCCCGCGCACCGCCAGCCAGAAAGCCTCCCTGCCATAACCCAGCCTGTTTCTAACGGCATTCCATGGCAGCATGTGCAGGAGCTTGGCATTGAGGTGATTGAGTTCCGCCTCATCGAAGCGGGCAGGGGCGCGCGACAGCTTGGCGAGATCGAAGCCCTCCACCAGTTCCGTGTAGTCTGCGCACGGGTGAATGGAATCAGAGGTTCCAAGCAGTGCCGCAATGCTGACCACCGCCATGGCCTCGAGGCCGTTCTCCCGCATGGCGCCGATCGACAGCGACCCCAGGCGTTTCGAAAGTCCAGCGCCGTCGGAACCGATGAGAAGGCTGTGATGCGCGTAAGCCGGAATAGTCCCGCCCAGCGCCCTTGTGATTTCGATCTGCACCGCCGCATTCACCACATGGTCTTCACCGCGGATCACATGGGTGATGCCGAACTCGATATCATCGACGACCGACGGCAGCGTATAGAGATAGCTGCCGTCCTCGCGGATCAGCACCGGATCCGACAGGGTCGCCGTATCAATATGCTGCGACCCCCGGATAAGATCAGTCCATTCAACCGTGGCGTGATCAAGTTTGAAGCGCCAATGGGGCTTGCGTCCCTCTGCTTCCAGCATGGCGCGGTCGCCGGCGGTCAGCCTGAGCGCCGCGCGGTCATAGATCGGCGGCTGATGCCGGGCCAGTTGCCGCTTGCGCCTGCGGTCCAACTCGTCAGCCGACTCATAGCAGGCATAGAGATGGCCGGAGGCCCGCAGCTTTTCCGCCGCCGCATGATATTTGTCGAATCTTTTGGACTGGTATTCAACCCGAGCCGGCTTGATGCCCAGCCAGTCCAAGTCGGCGGCGATGGCCTCCGCATGTTCAGTCTTCGAACGCGCCACATCCGTATCATCATAGCGCAGGATGAACTGTCCGCCGGTTTTCTGCGCCATCAGCCAGTTCAGAATGGCGGTGCGCGCATTGCCGATGTGAATGCGGCCCGTGGGCGAAGGGGCAAAGCGGAGAATTGCCATTTACGCTTTGTCCCGGAAGGCATTGGTGATCGGATAACGTCGGTCGCGGCCGAAATTGCGCCGGGTGATCTTGACGCCGGGTGCTGCCTGCCGCCGCTTGTATTCAGCGATATAGAGCATGTGCTGGATGCGCTTCACCAGCGCCTCGTCATGGCCGCGCTTGACGATGGCCGCAATCGGCAATTCTTCTTCCACCAGGCCCTGCAGAATACCGTCGAGCACCTCGTAGGGTGGCAGCGTGTCCTGATCTGTCTGGTTCTCGCGCAGCTCCGCCGTGGGCGGCTTTGTGATGATGCGTTCGGGGATCACAAACCCTTTCGTGTTGCGCCACTTCGCCAGCCGGAACACCTGCGTCTTATAGACATCCTTGATCGGATTGAAGCCGCCGTTCATGTCACCATAAAGCGTGGCGTAGCCCACCGACATTTCCGACTTGTTGCCCGTGGTCAGAACCATGGAGCCGAACTTGTTGGAGATCGCCATGAGAATGACGCCGCGCGCCCGTGACTGGATATTCTCTTCCGTCACATCGATACTCTTGCCCTCGAACATCGGCTTCAGCGTCGAGAGAAATCCTTCAACCGGTTCCTTGATGGGCACTACATCATAGCGCACGCCCAGAAGCTTGGCGCAGGCCTCCGCATCAACCAAACTGTCCTTGCTCGTGTAGGCATAGGGCAGCATCACGCAATGCACCCGCTCCTTGCCCAGCGCGTCAACCGCCACGGCGGCAACCACCGCCGAGTCGATGCCGCCGGAAAGGCCCAGCACCACGCCGGGAAAGCGGTTTTTCTCAACATAATCCTTGAGGCCCAGCACGCAGGCCTTCCAGGTTTCTTCCTCGCCCTCCGGAAGCTTGATGATGGCCCCCGGTGTCACCCGCCAGCCATCCGCCCCGCGCGTCCATTCCGTCAGCGTGACGTCCTCCTCGAACATTGGCATCTGCACCGCCAATGATCGGTCCGCATTCAGAACGAATGAGGCGCCGTCAAACACCAGTTCATCCTGCCCGCACACCTGATTGAGGTAAGCCATCGGCAGGCCCGTCTCGGTGACCCGCGCCACCACCAGATTGAGCCGCACATCATCCTTGTTGCCTTCGAACGGCGAACCATTGGGAACCAGCAGGATTTCAGCCCCGGTTTCCGCCAGCGTCTCGCAGGTTTCGTCGGTCCAGATATCCTCGCAGATGGGAACTCCGATCCGCACCCCCTTGAAGGAAATGGGGCCGGGGGCAGGGCCCGCCTGAAAAACCCGCTTTTCGTCAAACACGCCGTAATTGGGCAGATCAAACTTGAAGCGGAGGGTCTCGATCTTGCCGCCGCTCAAAAGTGCCACGGCATTATAAAGTTTGCCGCCCTCGGCCCATGGTGTGCCCACGAGTATCGCCGGGCCGGTCTTGGTATCTTTCGCTAGTTCCTCGAGCGCCGCCTTGCACTGGGCCACGAAACTCGGGCGCAAAACCAGGTCTTCCGGCGGATAGCCGCAGATGAACAGCTCCGGAAACAGCACGAGGTCAGCCCCTGCCGCGTCCAGGCAGGCAGCCCTGGCCTTGGCCATATTGGTCTGAATGGCACCCAGCGTCGGGTTCAACTGGGCCAGTGCAATGACGAGTCTATCGGTCATGTCCGCCTCATAGCGGATAGAACCCCTGTCTTCAATTGCTGGCGGTTGACGGTTTTCAGAAAACCCACCAAGAGAGGGGCATGACCATATTCGATTTCATCACCCGGGCTGAGCCCGCAGCCATTGCAATTGCCGCTCCGGACCGCCCCCCCATGACTTATGAGGCCTTGGCCGGGCTCATCGGCAAGACCGTTAAGAGCCTTAACGGAGCGGGGCTTGGCCGCACCGACAAGGTGGCCATTGTCCTGCCCAATGGACCGTTGATGGCCACGGCCTTTCTGGCTGTTTCAGCCTGCTGCATCACGGCTCCGCTCAACCCTGCCTTCCGCGAAGACGAATTCCGCTACTATATGGAAGATCTGAACATCAAGGCGCTGATCGTGGATAGCGGCAGTGTCTCGCCCGCCGTGTCTGCCGCGGCCGGCCTCGGCATCGCAATCATTGACCTCGAGCCCCATGAGATAGCCGGAGACTTCACCCTTCATCCGCTCATCCGGAGCGAAGCCCCCAATGGCGGTTTTTTGGGCACCGATGAAGCAGCGCTCGTTCTGCACACCTCGGGCACCACTTCTCGGCCGAAAATCGTGCCGCTGACGCAGGGCAACCTGACTGCATCCGCCAACAATATCGCCCGCACCCTTCGCCTCATCGGCGCCGACCGCTGCCTGAACATCATGCCGCTGTTTCACATTCACGGCCTTGTTGCCGCGGTGCTGGCATCGCTCTCCGGCGGCGGCTCGGTGTTCTGCACCCCGGGCTTCAATGCCCTGAAATTCTTTGGCTGGCTGGAAGAGGCAAGGCCCACCTGGTACACGGCGGTGCCAACCATGCACCAGGCCATCCTGTCCCGCGCCGAAAGAAATGTGGTGGTGATCAAGTCCCATCCCTTGCGGCTGATCCGCTCAAGTTCCGCCTCCCTGCCGGTGCCGGTGTTCAATCAACTGGAGGCGGCCTTCGGCTGCCCGGTCATTGAAGCCTATGCCATGACCGAAAACGCCCACCAGATGACCAGCAACCAGTTGCCGCCCGACAAGCGCAAGGCAGGCTTCGTCGGCTGCGCGGCGGGGCCAAAGGTCGCCATCATGTCGCCGGCCGGAAAACTCCTCAAAGCCGGCAAGGAAGGCGAAGTGGTCACCCGCGGTCCAAACGTCACCAAGGGCTATGAGAACAATCCCGAGGCCAATGAAACCGCCTTTGCCCATGGCTGGTTTCATACCGGTGACCAGGGCTACATGGATGAGGATGGCTACCTCAAGATCACCGGCCGCCTGAAGGAGATCATCAATCGCGGCGGCGAAAAGATCTCTCCCGCCGAAATCGACGAGGCGCTTATTGATCATCCTGCCGTCCAGCAGGCCCTGGCCTTTGCGGTTCCCCATGACAAGCTCGGCGAGGATGTGGCCGCCGTCGTCGTCCTGAAGGAGGGCGTCACGGCAACCGAACGGGAGTTGCGCGACTTCGTGAATGAAAAGCTTGCAGCCTTCAAAGTGCCCAACCGAATTTATTTTCTGAGCGAAATTCCCAAAGGCGCCACCGGCAAATTGCAGCGCATCGGCCTGGCGCAGAAACTGGGCCTGGTATGACAAGTATCTGCGTCTTCGGGGCTGGCGCCATTGGCGGCTATATCGGCGCAAGGCTGGCGCACAAGGGCGAAGCCGAAGTTTCGCTTGTCGCCCGGGGCCCCCATCTTGCCGCCATGGAAGCCAACGGCCTCATCCTGAAACAGGGTGGCGAAACCATAACCGTGCATCCCAAAGTATCATCTGATCCGAAAACCCTGGGGCCGCAGGACTATGTCATTGTCGGGGTCAAGGCCCATGCGCTCACCGGCGTGCTGGACCAGCTCCAGCCCTTGCTGGGCAAGAACACCGCCATTCTCTTTGCCCAGAATGGCTTGCCCTGGTGGTATTTCTACAAGCACGGCGGCCCCTATGAAGGGCGGCGCATTGAAAGCGTTGATCCCGGTGGAAAGATCTGGGAGCGGCTGGGGCCAGAGCGCGCCCTTGGCAGCGTCGTGTGGCAGGCCGCCGAAATGGAAGCCCCTGGCATTATCGTCCACGCCTATGGTGACCGTCTGCCGATTGCCGAACCTTCGGGAGAAAAGACCCCGCGCGCCATGCTGCTCAGCAAGCTGCTGATGAGCGCCGGATTGAAAAGCCCGGTGCGCGGCAACCTGCGCGATGAGATCTGGCTGAAGCTCTGGGGCAACCTGAGTTTCAATCCGGTCAGTGTCCTGACCCAGGGAACGCTCCTCCAGCTTGCCACCGATCCGGGCACGCGGAAGGTCATCCGCGATATGATGCAGGAAGCGCGCCTTGTCGGCGAAGCTCTCGGCGTAAAATTCACGGTAGATGTCGACGAGCGCATTTCCATGGCGGAAAAAGTCGGCAACCACCGCACTTCAATGTTGCAGGACGTCGAAGCCGGAAGGCCCACGGAACTCGATTCACTGCTCGGCGTTGTCATAGAATTGGCACAGATGGTTGGAATTGCTACACCCAGCCTCAACTTGGTATATGACCTCACCAGGTTCCGCAGCAAAACCAGATAGAACCCACCGGAGAAAAACCCATGCGCCTCGACAATGAAAAGCCCAGCGAAAATGTTGAAGACCGCCGCGGGCAGGGTGGTGGCATGGGCCGCGGCTTCGGCTTCCCCCGTGGCGGCAGCGGCCGGGGAGTCAACATTCCCATGGGCGGCGGACGCGGCGGCTTCAGCATTTCAACGCTTGTCATGCTGGTTATCGTGTATTTTGCCGTCAAGTTTATCTTTGGAATTGATTTGCTTCAGGTTCTCAATGGCGGCGGCATACAGGTGCCGGGCGGTGGCACCAGCACCGAGATGACCATCCCTAGCGGCAACACCGATGTGGCTGGCGGCGATGTTCAAGGCGGCGCCACGACAACCGGAGCCGATGTGACCGGCGACGCCGGCAAGGATTTCGTCGCGCGTGTCCTCGGTTCAACAGAACGCGTTTGGGACAGCGTCTTCCGGCAGATGGGCCAGACCTACCAGAAGCCGACACTCGTGCTCTTTACTGGCTTCGTTCAATCGGCTTGCGGCAGTGCGCAGTCGCAGATGGGACCGTTTTACTGTCCGCGTGACAGCAAGGTCTATATCGACCTGGCCTTCTACCAGGACATGAAGAACAAGCTGGGCGCCGACGGCGATGCGGCGCAGGGCTATGTGATCGCCCATGAGGTGGGCCATCACCTGCAGAATATCTTTGGCATAGCCGACAAGGTAACCCAGGCCCGTATGAGGGCGTCGGCGGAGGAGGGCAACGTCCTTTCCGTGCGCATGGAGCTCCAGGCTGATTGCTTTGCCGGCATCTGGGCCAAGGAATCAAATGTTTTCGAAGATGGTGATATTGAGGAAGCGCTCAATGCTGCGAACGCCATCGGCGACGACCGCTTGCAGAAGAAGAGCCAGGGCTACGCGGTTCCCGACTCATTCACCCATGGCACATCTGAGCAGCGGGTGCGCTGGTTCAAGACCGGCTTCCAGGCAACAGACCTGGGCCAGTGCGATACCTTCGCAACGGACCAACTCTGACCATTCATGCATGACAAAATGAAACGGGCGCTGTTCCCCGGCGCCCGTCTGAAATTTCTGCAGCGAAGCTTAACCCTTGTTCATCGCGCCCTTGATGAGGGCCACCACAATCGTCAGCACGGCACCGCCGATGCCGCCGCCCGCCACATCCTGGATGACCGCGCCAATGTCCAGGCCGCTTGCCGCTGCCGCATCAGTCGCCATCGCGCCGCCACCAAGTATCATATCAAGAAGTTGGCCGCCGCCCAATCCACCAATGGCACCCGCAATTGTGTTACCCAGAGTACCGAGACTCTTGTCAGGCACTGCCTTGCCCGCCGCGTTGCCGCCGACGGCACCGATGATGAGTTGGATAAGAAGCGAAGTAATGTCCATTTTGGTTCCCCTTTTGTGGACGATCACTGGCTTGCTGCCAGTGCGCAAATATAACAGATTTCGAACGTCAACTCAAAGTCTGATAACCGCGCCGCGGCCTGTGGCGAAGATCGGAAGAATCTTCAGTAGGCGTTTTCATTTTTGAAAAGCGCGAAAGGCGTGCGCAGCAGGATCGCCACGTCAAACATCAGGGACCAGTGGTCGATGTAATCCAGGTCATATTTTACCCGCTGTTCGATTTTCTCGCGCGTATCGGTCTCGCCGCGCCAGCCGTTCACTTGCGCCCAGCCGGTGATTCCGGGACGCACCCGGTGGCGGGCGAAATAGCCATCGACGACCTGCTCGTAAAGCGTGTTATCCGCCTTGGCCTGGGTGGCATGCGGGCGTGGGCCCACAAGTGACAGCTGGCCGGTTAACACGTTGAATAATTGTGGCAATTCGTCAAGGGAAGTCTTGCGGATGAAGCGCCCCACACGCGTGACACGAGGGTCGCCCTTGCTCACCAGTGTTGCCGCGTTGGCGTCGCAGCGGTTCGCATACATGGAGCGGAATTTGAAAACTTCGATCAGTTCATTGTTGAAGCCGTAGCGCTTCTGCTTGAACAGAATCGGCCCCGTGCTTTCCAGCCGGATTGCCGCGGCCACAGCAAGCATCACCGGCGCCAGCACGACAATGGCAGCGCTTGCGATGACGCGGTCAAACATTGTTTTGAGGAACAGTGCCCAGCCCATCAGCGGCCGGTCGAATACCGAAAGCAGCGGCAGGCGGCCGATGTAGGTATAGGCCTTGGAACTGAATTTGAGATCCGAGGCTTTACCACTGATTCGGATATCGACGGGCAATTCCCACAGCCGTTTCAGGATGTGGAGAAGGCGCGCTTCCGCCGAAAGCGGAATGGCCACGATGATCAGATCGACCCGGTTGTTTCGGGCATAGTTTGCAAGGTCGGTGATTGTTCCCATCTTCTTGTGGGCATTAAGCGGCGCTGAGCTGCGAACCACATCGCGGTCGTCAAACAGGCCGATGACTTCAATCTCCAAGTCGCGTGAAGCCTGAAGGGAATGCAGGGCATCGTCGGCGACCCGTCCGCCGCCCACAATGGCGATGCGCTTGCGAAACCGTCCCTGGCTCGCAATGGGCCGGGCCCAGGCCTGTGCCAGCAGGCGGCTGAGGGCCAGATAGGCGGTGACGGCCAGCGCCCAGTCGACCGCCAGGCGCGCTTCCACGGGAATGAGAAAGTAGTCGAGCCCCTTGTAGGCGGCACAACCGGCGATGGTGAGAGCCGCCGCCGATTTCGCAAAGGTCCAGGTGCCGTTGACCAGGGCCGACACCTTGTAAAGCCCGAGATCGCGTAGCAGCAGCAGGCAGAGAAACGTCAGGGCCAGGGCGAAAAAGGCAATGATTGAGATGCCGTTTGGGGTGTCGTACCAGTCTCCGAAACTCGTCGTGTAGATCGTGGTAGTGGCAAGGAAGAAGGTAAAATCCAGAGCCTTCAGCAGGCGTTGAACGACTTCGCCGTCAACATATCTTGCCACTGTCCTTGTTGCCGCCGCCATTGTCCCAACTCTGCACTTGATTGCGCTTGCCTCCCTGCAATGCAAATTTAAAGCCAATGGCTAAAAATTAGTGAAAATGCTGGCGATTTGGCCCGGATTAGGATGCCATTAACCTTGATGAATGGTTACTTCAGCGGAAAAAGTGGCTCTTCAATCCCGTGAACCCCCGGCTTGGTCGCAAACAGGTTGCCGGACTGCGGCCACAGGTGCAGGGCGTCCGGGCTCATACCGTCCCGTGCCGTCGTTACATAAAGGGTGGCGAGGTTCTCGCCGCCGAAGCCCACCGATGTGACATGCGGGGCAGGCACCTGAATATGGCGAAGCCGGAAACCGGCTTTCGTGAACTGCGTTATCCGGGCGCCCCCCCAATGAGCCACCCAAAGGTTGCCCTCGGCATCCACCGTCAAACCGTCGGGCATGCCTTCTTCCAGCGTATAGGAAATCAGCACCCGGCGGTTGCGCGGAATCGGGTCATCAGGCGAGATGTCATAGGCAAAGGTTTTCTTGCCCACGCTGTCGTTGAAATACATGATCCTTCCGTCGAGCGAAAAGGCCGGGCCGTTGGAAACGGCGAATCCAACATCGCCAAGGAAGCATTTTCCGTTGGGCAGCACACACCACAGGGCACCGCGCGGATCGGTTTCCTTGGCGTGCGAACTGCCGACCCATAGCCGCCCGAAACGATCCGCCTTGCAGTCATTGTAGATTATAGCGTCACGGTCCTGTTCCGGCCGCGCGAAAATCTTGGTTGCCCCGGTTTTGATGTTGAAAGTGGAAAGACCACCGGCGTGGCTGACGATCAGAAGCTTGGAATTGGCCGTGGCAGAAATGGCCCCGAGCGGAGCCTTCAGGGAAATTTCGCGAACCAGCGTCTCGCCTTTGGCGGGATCATGGATAAAGAGCTTTGGATCGTAAAGATCGATCCATAAAAGCCGCTTCGAAGCCGCATGCCAGATGGGCGCTTCGCCCAGTTTGTTTGCTGCCTGATAGACATCCCGCAATGCTGCCATGTGTTTCCCCTTGGATCCGTTGCCGCCACTTTAGCCGCAAACCTCGAATCAGGCCACATTCTGGACCAAGGCAGATGTTCCAATTGGCCTGCGTCTTGACTTGGGGCTGGCTCGTCCCGCACTCTGCCTGTTTGCAGGTTCAGGACTGGGCGTTTGACAGAGACTCCAAATCGGTGGCGGCGTTATGCGGAGTGGGATGCGCGGCCCCTGCGGCTTGACAAGTTTGCGGCGGAAGACGCGGCTCATGGTTTCTCCGCCTTCACCAGCCCCGCCGACCCAAAACCCGGAATAGTCATAAGGGCAGGCCGGATCGCCAGCATGGACGGCGTGCTGGCCCATGACTTCGACATGATCGATGAATTCATCGCCCGCCATCACCTCGATCCGGAAATTGCCCCCGAAGCCATGGCGATGGACTCTGGCGAGGTGGCGCGCATGCTGGTCGACATGAATGTGCCGCGCGAACAACTCGTGCGCCTGGCCCATGGCATGACGCCGGCCAAACTCGCCGATGTCGTCTCCCGCCTCAATGCGCTTGAAATTTCTTTCGCCTATTCCAAGATGCGGGCCCGCAAGACACCGGGCAACCAGGCCCATGTGACCAATGCCAAGGATGATCCCTTGCAGCTTGCCGCCGACGCGGCAACCGCCGTGGCTTTTGGTTTCGATGAAATTGAAACCACCATGCGCGTCTCGCGCAATGCCTGGTCCAACGCCGTGGCGTGCGCCGTGGGCGCGGCCGTAGGCCGCTGGGGCACGCTCTTTCAATGTTCAAGCGAAGAAGCCGAGGAACTCCGCATCGGCATGGCGGGCTTCACCTCCTACGCTGAAACCGTGTCGGTTTACGGCACGGAGAAAACCTTCGTCGATGGTGACGACACGCCCTGGTCAAAAGCCTTCCTGGCGGCAGCCTATGCCTCGCGCGGCATCAAGATGCGCTGCACCTCCGGCGCCGGTTCCGAACTGCTCATGGGCTTCCATGAATCAAAGTCGCTGCTTTACCTCGAAGCCCGATGCCTCTGCCTGCAGCGCGGCATGGGTGCGCAAGGCACCCAGAACGGCGGCATTGATGGTGCGCCGCTGACCGCAACCGTTCCCGGCGGCATCCGCGAATTGATGGCGGAGAATCTTCTGGCCGTCTGGCTCGACCTGGAATGCGCTTCCGGCAATGACGCGCGCTCGACCGAGTCCGAAATCCGCGTCGGTGCCAAGATCCTGCCCTTCCTGATTTCGGGCTCCGACCTTATCTGCTCCGGCTTTGGCTCCATCCTGGCCTATGACAATTCCTTCAATCCTTCGCTGATCAATGGCGAGGAGATGGAAGACTTTCTCGTGCTGCAGCGCGACTTCGAGGCCGATGGCGGCTTGACGCCGCTGCCGGAAGAACGCGCCCTCGATTTGCGCAGCCGCGCCGTTGAAGCCATTTCCGCCGTGTTCGAGGAACTGGGTTTGAGCACCCCCACGTCAGACATGAAGCAAAGTGTGGTTGTGGCTTCCGGCTCCGATGAAACCCGCAGCTACACGCCGCGCGATGTGGCGAAAATCAGCGAAGCCATCAAGGAGCGCGAGATCACCGTAATTGAAGTTATCAAGGCATTGGTGAAACGCGGCTTTGCCGATGAGGCTCAGAACCTGCTGTCCCTCGTGAAGCTCCGCGTCTCCGGCGATTACCTGCAGACCTCCGCCATGGTGCGGAAGGGCAAGGTTGTCAGTGCCGTGAATGATCCCAACACCTATCTCGGCCCCGGCACCGGCTACCGCGTCTCTGAGGAGCGCCGCCTTGAGCTCAATTCCATCCGCGACGTACTGGACCAGAAGGAAGTGCTGCGCCAGGAAGCGCTGCATGAAAAGGACGAGGCCAAACGCATCCAGTACCGCGTCAAGGGTCCAGCCGGGCAGGGGACGGACAAAAAGGAAGTGGTGATCGGCATCAGCCCGGCCTTCGGCCTGAACCTGTTCCAGACCACGGCGGGCCATCGTCTCTCCGACGTCCTCAAAGGCATGATCGACGCCATTGAAAAGCGCGGCCTCAAGCCCCGCATCGTGCGCTTCAGGCATACGGCTGACACGTCATTCCTCGGCATCTCCGCGGCAACCCTGTCAGGCTCGGGCATCGGCATTGGTATTCAGGCCAAGGGCACCGCCGTCATCCATAGCCGGGAACGCTTGCCCCACAACAATCTCGAACTCTTTTCCAACGCCCCCATCACCAGGCTCGAACACTACAAGGGCTTTGGCGCCAATGCCGCAGCTTACGCTCTGGGCGAGATGCCCGAACCCGTGGTGGTGCCGACGCGCGGTGAAGCCATGGGCTCGCGCTACCACGCACGTGTGGCCCTGATCTACGCCATCGAAACCGGACTGACGGCGGAAGGTGCCGCGCCAGAGGATATCGAAGTGAAGTTCACCGGGGTTAAATCATGACTGCAAAGCTCACTGTCGCGGACTATCCCCTGGCCGAAACCCGAAGCGACAGGATCAAGGGTAAGCGTGGCAAGTCCCTTGATGACATTACCTTGGACTCCGTCGTGGCGGGCAGGGTGACCATGGAAGATCTGCGCATCACCCCCCAGGCACTGGCCGACCAGGCCGAAATTTCCCGCGCCGCCGGGCGCCCCACTCTGGCCCTGAATTTTGAGCGCGCCGCTGAATTGGTGGGCGTGCCCCAGGATTTCATCATGAGTTCCTACGAGATGCTGCGCCCCGGCCGGGCAAAATCCAGGGATCAGCTTCTCGAAGTGGCGAACACATTCCGCCAGGTTTACAAGGCCGAGCGCATGGCAAAATTTATTGAAGAGGCAGCCGACACTTATGAACGCCGCGGCCTCTTCACCTACCGCTTTTAGGATCACGCCATGTCGTGGAAAACTGGTTATCGTTCGATCTATTACGAAGGTGCTCCCGAGCCTGACGATCTTGTCCTGCCGCCCAAGGAGACAGCCCTTCTCGTCATCGACATCCAGAACACCTATCTCGAGCGCCCTGACCGCGCCAAGTTTCCGAAAGCCGAACAGGCGCGTTATGACGCCTGGACCCCCTTCCACCAGCGCATGAACCGCCAGGTCATTCCCCGCACGGCGGAGTTGCTTAAGCTCTGTCGCGCCAAGGGCATTGAGTGTCTTTTCGCCCGCATTGCAACCCACACGTTAGATGGTCGGGAGCGCTCGCTCTCCCAGAAAATGCCGGGCTGGAACAACCTGCTGCTGCCGAAAGACCAGAAGCCGTCGCAACTGGTGGCTGAACTCGCGCCCATCGGCGATGAAATTGTAGTCACCAAAACCACGGATTCCGCCCTCACCGGCACAAATCTCAGGCTTATCCTGCACAATCTCGGCATCAGAAACGTGATCTGCGCCGGAATTTTCACCGATCAGTGCGTGTCCTCGACCGTGCGCAGCCTGGCCGACGAAAGCTACAATGTGGTCGTGGTGGAGGACTGCTGCGCGGCGGGCTCGGATGAACTGCACCACAAGGAACTGGAAATCATCAACATGATCTACTGCCACGTCCTTTCCAGCCGGGAACTCAAGGATTTGCTGCAGCTGGAATAGCCGTCATGCTGTGATTGGCTATTTACTGACAGGATAAAATTGTGCACAGTTTCCACGGAATTTGCCTGAAAAGTCCTAAGCCGAAAAACATAAGATACTGAACAGGGAGAGTAAAATGGCTAATAGCAGTAAGGTTTCACGCCGAAATTTCATGCAGCAGTCGGCCCTCTGGGCCGCAGCCTTTGCCGGAGGCGGATCATTGCTCCCGGGCGTGGCCTCGGCGGCACGCGAAAAGGAACTCAACATCCTGTGCTGGGAGGGCTATAATTCAGCCCAGGTGCTCGACCCGTTCCGCTCGTCAACCGGTGCTACGGTGAAGGCCGAATCCCTCACCAACGACCCTACCATGATCAACCGGCTCCGCGCCGGCGAAACCAATGTCTGGGACCTGATCAACGTCAACAATCCTTGGGCCCGCAAGGTTATGGCCCCGGAAAAGCTGATCCAGCCCCTCGACAAGGCACGGTTCGAACCCTTCTTCGACAAGATGATGCCAGCCTTCAAGGCGCCGTATAAATGGGCCATGGACGATGCCGGCGCCAACCTTCTTGGCATGGCCCAGCGCTTTGGGCCCTATAGCTTCGTCGTCAACACCGACAAGGTGAGCCGCGCCACCGCCGAGGACCAAGGCTGGAATCTGTGGAACGATCCGGCCAACGACAAGAAATACGGCATCCTCGAATCCGACGACTGGAACGTGTTCTGCATTTGCTGCATCGCCGGCTTTGATCCGTTCAAGGTTCACAACGACGAGGAAGTGGCGAAGTTCACCGAAACCGCAAAACGCGTGTTCAAGGGCGCCAAGCTGGTGGGTGACATCGCCACCATGAACCAGTCTATGATCGCGGGTGAAATTGATTTCCATCTCACCGGCGGCACCTATTCCGCCTCCCCGGCGCGCGCCGACGGCCATCCGGAAATCCGCGGCGTCACGCCGAAGTCGGGTCCGATGGAAGGCGGCAAGGGCGGCATCTCGTGGATTGAAATCACCTCGCAGGTGAACAATCCGCAGCTTTCGCCCCTTGCTTCGGATTTCCTCGAATATGTCCAGTCGCCCGAAATGTCGCACAAGGTCGCCTTCGCCGAAGGCACCTTCAATCCCGTAGCCCAGATGGGCAATCCCGAATGCTTCAAGCTCTTCACCAAGGAAGAGCTCGACGCGATCCAGTGGGACAGCCTTGAGGAGGAGATGGCGCGCTCGGCCGAGTATGATATCGTTCCCGACTACGACAAGCTGCTCGATATTATGACGGCGGCCAAGCGCGAGGCCTCTGGCGGCTAGGAAGAGTCAACGCCTATAATAACGGCAGCCCCCGCAACAAAATGCCGGGGGCTGCCGCATGGTTTTTTCAGAGGCATCTCGTAAACATGGCTGCACGCCCGACTATCCTTTCGCTCAAATCGGTTCGCAAGATTTTCGGCACGCTCGCCGCCGTCGACAGCATCAATCTCGATATAGGGGAGGGTGAATTCTTCACCATCGTCGGCCCCTCCGGATCAGGCAAGACAACGCTGCTGCGCATGCTGGCCGGAATGGAACAGCCGACCAGTGGCGACATCCTTCTGCGCGGTGAACGGATCAACGACCTGCCCGCCAACCGCCGCCCCACCTGCATGGTGTTCCAGTCACTCGCCCTGTTTCCACATCGCACCGTTGGCGAGAACATCGAATTTTCCCTGAAGATCAGGGGCGAAGCCAGGGACAAGCGCAAGGCGCGCGCCCTCGAATTGATGGACCTTCTGCGCTTGCCGCAAGCCTACTACGGCAAGAACGTGATGAAGTGCTCCGGCGGCGAGCGCCAGCGCGTGGCCCTGGCCCGGGCCCTGGCCTATGACCCGCAAATCCTCTTCTTCGACGAGCCCCTCTCGGCCATCGACTACAAGCTCCGCAAGACCCTGGAAAAGGAACTGAAGGATATTCACCGCGAAACGAAAAAAACCTTCGTCTACATCACCCATTCGCTGGAAGAAGCCATGGTGATGAGCGACCGGATTGGCGTGATGCGCGAAGGCAAGCTCGTGCAGGTGGGCAGTCCCCATGAAATCTACAGTGCGCCCACCACCCGTTTCGTCTCGGAATTCATAGGCGACGTGAATGTCATTCCCGTCGACGTGGCCGGAGACGGCCTGCTCAAATCCGTAAGCCTGAAAGATGCGCTGAAAGGCCCCGTGCCGCCCAAAGGCTTCACCTCCGGCCATCTGGTGATCCGCCCCGAATTCCTCCGCTTCATCGGCAAGCCCTCGGAAGCTGATAATTCCGTGTCGGGCCGTCTCTATAATGAATATGCGCTGGGGTCGCGCATCCAGTACCAGGTGCGCGTCGGCGAACGGGTCTTCATCGTGGAAAAACTCCGCCAGCAGATGTTCACCGGCAAGCTTGACGATGAAGTGCGCATCGGCTGGGATGCCAAGGACAGCATTCTGGTGACCGACTGATGCGCAGGCTGGTGCAATTGGGGCAGGGCGAGAAGTCCGCAATTCCCTTGCTGCTGTTCTTGCTGATTGGCTTTGCAGCACCGCTTCTCGCCGTCATCTGGTTCAGCTTCATGCCGGCCCGCACCTTCTCCCTGTTTGCGGCGCCAAGCCTTGCCAACTACGCCACCATTTTCGAAAGCACGAGCTACATTTCCTTCCTCTGGTCGCTCGGCCTCGCCGCGGTCACTGTCATTCTGCTGGCGCTCATCTGCTATCCCGTTGCCTATGGAATTGTGCGGGTGTTCGGCAAATGGGCCATGCTGCTCACCCTGCTGTTCACCATCCCGCTTTTTGTTTCCGAAAACATCCGCCTCTATGGCTGGATTCTCTTCCTGATCAAGAACGGTGTGCTCCTCGGCTCGCTCAAATCCATCTTCGGCCTCGAGCTTGAAAGCATTCTCTTTACCCGGACGGCCATCCTGCTCGGAATGGTCTATGTCTATTTGCCCTTCATGTTGTTTCCCATGACGCTCGGAATCAGTATGGTTCCGAGCGAAACCCGTGACGCTGCCTTCGACCTCGGTGCTTCGCGCTGGCAGGTGTTCAGGGAAATCGAACTGCCGCTCTCCATGCCGGGCATCGTCATCGGCTTCCTGCTCACGTTCGTGCTGGCGGTGGGCGCCATTGCCGAGGCCAAGGTCATGGGTGGGCAAAGAATCATTCCCATCACCCATGATATCGAGATTGCCTTCACCTATGCGCAGAATTGGCCGCTGGGCGCCGCTCTCGCGGTGCTGCTCATGCTGGTGGTGGGCGTTCTCGTGCTGCTGGCGCTCCGCCGTTTTGACCTCGATCGTTTCCTGGGGCGGAGATAAGCCATGGAAACAAAAGGCCAGCGCGTCCGCCACGCCTTCATCACCGCCTGGGCCCTGGCCGTGATCGTGTTCCTCTATCTGCCCACCGTCTGCATCACCATCGCGTCCTTCACCGCCAGCCGCTATTTCCAATTTCCGGTTGCGAAATTCGGGCTTGACTGGTGGGAGAAGACCTTCAATTCGATTGAGATCCGGCAATTGCTCTCGACCTCGATCAGCATCGCCCTGTGCGTGACCGTCATTGCCGTGACGCTCGCTTTCTTCGGTGCGCTGGCTTTTGCTCGTTATGACTGGAAGGGTCGCTCCATCTACCAGAAGCTCATCCTTCTGCCGATCTTCTTTCCGCAATCCGTGCTGGGTCTGGCTCTGCTGCTCTGGTTCAACATGCTGGGATTGCAGCTTTCATGGATGACCGCGGTCTTCGCCCATCTCGTCTGGATCGTGCCTGTCGTTACGCTTGTTATTGCCATCCAGGTCTACAGTTTTGATCCGGCGCTCGAAGAGGCAGCCTTCGACTTGGGCGCCACCCGCTGGCAGGTGCTCAGGGAAGTGACCTTGCCGGTGCTGTTTCCCGGCCTGTTCTCCGGCGCGCTTTTCGCCTTTCTGCTTTCCTGGGGAAATTTTCCGCTCTCGCTTTACACAACCGGTGCCGACACCACCGTGCCCGAATATCTCTATGCCAAAATGGTTGCGGGCTACACGCCGGGCGTGCCAGTCCTTGGCACGGTATCCACCATTGGCGCCGCGTTCCTGCTGATCGGCGGCTATGGCCTCATCCTCGCCATGCGCCGGGCCCGCCAATCCGCCACTGAATAACAAGGAGTTATGAACATGTCCGCATCGCTCAAAGGCCGTTCCGTTGTAGTGACAGGGGGCTCCAAAGGCATCGGCAAGGGCATCGCCCGCGTCTTCGCCGGGGCTGGCGCGAAAGTCGCCATTTTGGCCCGCACCCTGAAGGTCGCCGAAGCCTGTGCCGCCGAAATCGGCCACGGGGCCTTTGGCCTGAGCGGCGATGTGACCTCGCTGTCCAGCATTGAAGCGGCGCTCAAAACCATTGCCGCGAAAAATGGCGGGATTGACGTGCTCTGCGCCAATGCCGGGATATTCCCGCCTGCGCGCCTGGAAGAGATGACCTCGGAACAATGGGACGAAGTGCTCGACACCAATCTCAAGGGCACCTTCCTTTCGGTCAAGGCTGCCATTCCCTATCTCCGGAAATCCGATCAGGGGCGGATCGTGATTACCTCGTCGATCACCGGACCCGTCACCGGCTTTCCCGGCTGGACCCACTACGGCGCTTCAAAGGCTGGCCAGCTCGGCTTCATGCGCACCGCCTGCATTGAGCTGGCGAAATACGGGATCACCGTGAATGCCGTGATGCCCGGGAACATTGTTACCGAAGGCCTCGCCGGCATGGGCGAAGAATACCAGAAGTCTATGGCCGCTTCCGTGCCCCTGAAGCGCCTGGGCCACGTCGATGACATCGGCCACGCCGCCCTCTACTTCGCCTCGAAGGAGGCAGCCTATGTGACCGGGCAGACCATCATTGTCGATGGCGGGCAGATCCTGCCGGAAAGCCTCGACGCCCTGGCGCAGGCCTGATGCTTCGAGGCTCGCTGCGCTCGCACCTCAGCATGAGGGTCATTTAGCTTCCTCACCCTGAGGTGCCCGGCACGGTCGGGCCCCGAAGGGCCGGTTCAGCCGAACTTCTTCAAGTAGTCTTCACACAACCCCATCGTTCCTTCCGTGTAGGGAAGGCCCATGGACTTTGCTAAATCGGTTTCAGAATGGGACCCGATCCAGGCCACCAGCAACAGCCGGCGCAGCATGACAAAGGTTGGAATTTCCGCCTCATCGGCCTTGGGAAGATCGATCACCCGGCGGTAACCCGTTTTCCAGGATTCGATCAGGGCCGGCACCTGCGGCTCATGCTCGTAGAAAGACACCGGGGTCGCTGCATCATACATGTACCAGCCGAAGCCGCAGTCATCGAAGTCGATGACCTTCACTTGGCCATCATCGATCAGGAGATTGGCCAATCTTAGGTCGCAATGAATAAGGCCGAAGCGTTCATTGTCCTGCCCATAGGCTTTGAGGCGCTTGCCGATGAGATCAACCGTGCGGCCAAAGAGTTTTGCTTTTGCAGCATCAACGCCCATGCCGTCGCGCCAGCGCCCCCAATGGGGCCGCGCCTCGCCCAGGCTCGTTTCGAAATTCCAGGCATGCCGCTGAAACCATTCCGGCCGTTTCCATTGCCGAGCGTGGATATGCATACGGGCCGTGACTTCGCCTAGCACCTCGAAGGGCTTAGAAAGATCCTCGCCGATGCCGGGCTCTGAACCAGTTTCCCACTCGGACAGAACCACATGGCGTGGCCGGTGCATCGCGGGATGGGAAACCAGTTGAATAAGTTCACCGTCGCGTCCTTTCACCGGGCGCGGCGTGACGACAACTTTAGAATTTCGCAAATCCATGAGCCATGAAAGCTCGGAAGCGATGGCGGCTTTGGAGTGATAGCCATCGCGGTGAACCCGCAAGGCCCACCTCTGGCCATTCGGCGCTTCAACCTTATAGGTCGCATTCTCTGAAAGATTGATCATCACGACGGTGAGATGATCTGGCAGCGCATAGTTTTCTGTCGCGGCCCGCGCCAGCTCCAGCAGGGCTTTCAATTGCTCTTCATGGGGCAAATGATCGAAGTCCGTCACGTCAGAAATTCCCTAGCCGTCGCGCCCCTCGATTGATGCCAGAACCTGTTCAATCCGCGCAAGCCCCCGCTGCACATTTTCAGTGGAGCCAGACATGTAAAGCCGGCCCGCCGCTCCGATCATCTGCACATCCACAAGCGTTAGTCCCGGCGCCGCCTTCTCGGCCTCATTTGCCGCAATGGCGGCGTAAAGTGCAGGGACCATTTCACAGATCAGCAGGGTTTCGCCGGGCAGGATCATCGAAGCTTGCCGGTTGCGGTTGATGATGACGGCGTGCTGGTCTGCCACATCCTCAATGACATCCGTGTACAGGATCTTGGGCTTTAGCTGTTCGCCCGCATTGAGGCCGAGGCCCTTCAGCATCGTGTTCCCCGCAAGCAACAGTTTCTCCTTGTCGCTGCCGTGGATCTCCAGAATGCCGAATTGTCGCTCCACGAACAGGATGCCCGGCTCCAGGTCAGGATCGGCCTTGAGGGCCAGATCAATCACCCGCTCGATCATCAGGCCGGGGGCGACCTCGATAATAAGCGCATGCTGGCCCGCATAGGGCGGGTACCCGCGGGCCCGCGTGGGCGTGCCCAGATAGGCGGCAAACTGCGGCTGCAGGCTTTCAAGCGTGAGAAAGACCCGCAAGTCGCCCTTGCCGGGCGTGCGATCAGGAACCACGTTTCAGGCCTTCTTTATTTCGCCGTGCCTGAGGTGAAATGCTTCGATACATCCGCATGCGGACGCGGAATCACATGAACTGATACCAGCGTGCCAACCTGGCCGGCAACTTCAGCGCCTGCTTCGGTGGCGGCCTTGACCGCGCCAACATCGCCGTTGATGATCACGGCAACCAGGCCATCGCCCACTTCCTCGCGGCCGATGATCGTGACGTTTGCGGCCTTCACCATGGCATCAGCCGCGGCAAGGGCAGCCACGTAGCCTTTGGTCTCAACCATTCCAATTGCATTGCTCGACATCTTCTTCTCCTGTGGTTTATGTGCTTCGTTACTTCTTCTTTTCCGAGGACTCATCGATGGAGCCGATAATCAGCGCATCGATGGGCGGTGCCTTGCCTGGAAACCATGCTGCGGCAACGGAGCCCGTTGCCACAATGACTTTTTCGCCATCGCCGCATCCCAGCGGGTCGAAGGCGAGGAGCCTTGTCGACGAATCCTCCACCTGGACCTCAAGGATGGATCCGGTTGGAACGTCGCCAAGCTTCTTTGTGGACCAGATGCGGCCCGTGACCGTTGCCTTGAGCATCAGCGTCTCCTTTCAATTTTGAGGCCAAGTTTGCGCGCCCTGTCGCGTGCCAGCGGCGTGAGCACGGCGGTGGGACCCAGTATGACGGCGCCTTTTCCTGCGAGGGCGGAAATTCTTTGTTCCGAGATGACACCTTCCAGGATGTCACCCGATCCCGTTGGGGCAGGAGCAGTGTGCCCCAGCGTGAATCGCAGTTTTCCGGCGCGAACTGATTCAATAACACCGGGACTCGATATACGGGCAACAAAGGCCTGCAGGTCTGCATCGCTGCCAATGCGGATCGTTTCGGCACCCTGTTTTGGAGCTGCCCGATTGGCCATTGCTTCCTTGAGCACTTCCCGCACCAGTCCGCGCAATTCCTGTGAAGTTTCAGCTTTCATAATTCCAGGGCCTGTTCTGCGGCGCCGGCCGCGGCTTTCACTTCTGATTCGGTGCCTGAAAGGTAAAGCCTGCCCGTGGCGCCGATCATGCGATAATCGACGATCTTGATATTGGCGGCCTTCTCCGCCGCGTTTGACGCGAGGATGGCGTAGGCCGCGGGCTCAGTCTCCAGAACGAACAGCGTTTCACCGGCCAGAATCATCGAGCCCCCCTTGTTGCGGTTGATCAGAAATGCATGATTGGGGTCGATTCTGGTGATGATTTTTGAAGCAAGAATTTTGGGCGGCATGGCATCGGAAGAATTTTTGCCCAACGCGGCAAGCACCGCTTCGGCGGAGGCCTTGACTGCCGCGATGTCGCGGGAATGGATTTCAAGATAGCCGAATTGCCGCTCCACCACCAGAATGCCGCCTTGCACATCGGCCTCTTTCAGGGCGATGTCGGTCAAGGCTTCGATATCAAGTCCCGGCGCCACCTCGATGATCTGCGCCGCCATATTGCGGCGGGGCAGCGATCCTTTGATCCATGAGCCGAGATAGCACATGGTCTGCGGCTGCAGCTGGTCGAGGAAAATGAATGAGCGCAGTATTGCCATGGATTAAGCCGCGAGAACCGCGTTCAGCTCCTCGAGGATGATTTTGCGGAGCTCGCGGCGCAGCTCGTCGGTTTCCGGATTGTTGACGACAAGCGAGGCTGCGGGTTTCGCGGACTTTGGCAGGTTCAGCGGATCAAGCCCCGTGAAGCGGCCGAACGCCTCGCTGGCATCCTTGTTATAGGCGATGCGGGAATACTGCATGAGATGCTGCGGTGTGAGGTTTTCGCTGAGCGACGAGCCGCCGGCAAAGCCTGTGCCAATGGTCATGGAGGGGCCGAGATTGGTTTCATAGCCGGAAGCGCCAAGCGAGCAGCCGGCATTGACGGCCATGCGAAGCGCGGGCAGGGCGGCGGCGAAAGCCATGATGTTTGCCTCGTTTCTGGAATGGATTGCGGCGGAATGGCCGCGCCCCGAATTGCGCATCATCGAGCGCGCCGCCGAAATGGCCTGGTCAATATTGCCGACCCGCGCAAAGGCGAGGACCGGGCAGAGCTTTTCCCGCACCAGTTTTTCTTCCGGCTGCACGAGATCTACCGGCGTCACCAGAATTCTGGCATTGGGGGCCGGGAAGCCCGCCGCCTTGGCGATAACACTGGCGTCCCTGCCGATCATGCCCACGTTGAAGCCATTTTCGGTGAACAGAAGTTGCCTCAGTTTCTGGGCTTCTTCGGCCGTGCAAATATGCGCGCCTTCTGCCTTCATCGAAGCAAGGAGGGACTCCGCAACGCTGGAAAAGGCCAGAACCGCGGATTCGTTGGTGCAGAGAATGGAATTGTCAAAGGCCTTGGATGCGACGATCCGCTTGGCCGCAAGCCTCATGTCCGCTGTGTCATCAACCAGCACGGGGGCATTGCCAGGCCCCACGCCGTAAGCAGGGTTTCCTGAGCGATAGGCAGCCTTCACCACCGACGGCCCGCCGGTGGCGACGACCAAATCAATGCGTTCGTCGGCGATCAGCTTTTCAATGAGCGGAATGTTGGGTTCTTCAAGCACCTGAATAACGCCGTCGGGCGCGCCAGCGGCCTTCGCCGCCTCCGCCAGCATGCGGGCAGCATCTGCGCAGCATGCCTTGGCTCCGGGATGGGGGCTCAGGATGATGGCATTGCGCGTCATCAGCGCCAGGAGTGTTTTGAAATAAACCGTGGCCACCGGGTTGGTGACAGGAATAAGCGCGAAGATCACGCCCGCCGGACGTGGCAGCTCGACGATCTTCTTGGCCTCGTCAATGCGCGGGGAAACAAAATTTTCACCGTAATAGGTTTCGGCAAGCCCCTTCGAACAGGCTTCATTCTTCATCCGCTTGTGCGCCACGACACCCATGCCGGTTTCGCGCACTGCCCATTCTGCATAATATTGCGCCTTGCCATGGGCTGCCGCGGCCACCGCATTTACAATGCGCTGGGTCGTGCTGCGATCAAGTTTTTGAAATCTTGTGGCGCCCCAGCGGGCGCGGTCGAGCATCATCCGTGCCTGCTCAAGGGCGGCATCGGGCACTTTCAACAAAGCTTCACTCATGGCAGGGTCCTCAATTCACTTTGTCTGCACTGCGTAGCAGTTCGCGCGCCCGCGGCATGGCTGCATCGAACCGGTCAAGAATTTCCTGGCATAGGCCGGCGCTCAGCAGAACGCCGGGCTTCCATTGCAACACGCGCTTGTCGAGGGAGGAAAAGATCGCCCACACGCCATGTTCATAAAGTGCCCGGGAGACTGATACAGCACCTTCCGGATGATTGAATTCAAGGCCGAGGATCACGCCTTTCTGGCGCACGCCGGTGAAGATGTCGCCATGGCGGTCCATCATCTCCTTCATGCCTTCGCGGAAAAATTCTGTGACCATATCGACATTGGCAATGGTCTCTTTCCGCAAAAGCATTTCGATAACCTTGTGAGCCACGATGCAGCCGAGTTCGGCGCCGCCCGAGGTGCTGATATGGGCAGCGCCATCCTCATTCAGCCACTCGCCGGTTTTCTCGTTCACCAGGCACGCGCTGATCGGGTAGAGCCCGCCTGATAACCCCTTGGCCGTAACCATGATATCGGGTTGGATTCCATAGGCTTGCCAGCCCCACATGGAACCTGTGCGCATCAGGCCGGTTTGCACTTCGTCGGCGATATACATGGCGCCATATTTTTCGCACAACGCCTTGCAGGCATTGAGATAGCCGTCTTTCGGCATCGGGAAACCATAGGTTGCGGGAATGGTTTCCATGATCAGCGCCGCGCAATCATTGCCCTTGAGCGCTGTTTCCATGGCGGCAATGTCGTTGAAAGGAACCTGGATAAAGGTCTCCGGCTGGTCGCTGAGAAAGATCTTGGTGAAACGGTCATCACCCGTGGCAACCGCAAGACCCGAATGGCCGTGATAGCCCTTGATGATGGAGACTATCTTGCGTCGCTTCGTTGCATAGCGAGCGCTCTTGATGGCGATGTCCACGGCCTCAGCTCCTCCGGGAGCAAACACCGCATACTTCATTCCGGGCGAAACCTTGATTAACGACTCCGCCAGGGCGGCGCGCGCCACTGAAGGGAACCAGTGGTTGCCGATGTCGAAATAGTCCAGGGCGCCCTTCAGCGTTTCAACGAGTTCCGGATGCCGGTGGCCCAAATTATAGGTGCCGCCATTGAGATGCAGGTCAATGAGCCGCCGCCCGCTCATGTCATAAAGGCAATAGCCCTCGCGCCGGTCGATGACCAGATCAATGCCCGCTTTCTGCCAGAATTTGGTTTTGTCCGGGTTCCAGAAGGTAACGGCCTTGTCAAAGAGCGCCTGCTTGGACTCAAACCGGAAATGACCGTAATCAAACATTAATGAGCTCCTTCGGGCATTAAATGACCGACATAAAACTAAATACGATGCAAGCACAGCAATTTTATGTTGTCAAGTGGTCAAATGGCGTCTAGAATGATCAACAATTGTAGGAAGTCGCAAACCTGCCATGGAAGAATGATGCCCAAGCCCGATTCCCGATTGAGCAAGACTGACCGCCAGGCCCGGATTGTGGCGGAGCTGCGCTCAACGCCCGCCCTGCGGGTCAATGAGCTTGCGGAACTTCTGGCGGTTTCGACGGAAACGGCACGCCGTGACCTGGCTGAACTCGCCGACCGTGGCCTCATCAACCGCACCTATGGCGGGGCCATGCGGCCAGTAAGTTTTGAGCCCGCACTTGCCGAGCGTGAAGGTCTGAAGGTGGCTGAGCGTGAACGCATTGCAGCCGCCGCCGTAAAACTGATTTCGGCGGATGACATCCTGATGATCGGAGGCGGTGCCACGACCCTGCAGTTTGCCAGGCGCGTGGCAGTTGAATGTAACCATCTTACGATCATCACGCATGCCTTCAGTATCGCCATGGTCTTGGCGTCCAATCCGGCCCATAAAGTCTTGATGCTGCCCGGCCAATATGATGGCCGCGAAGACCTGATCCACGGTGCCGAGGCTATTGATGCCCTGCAGCGCTTCCGCGCCAGCAAGGCTTTTCTCGGCGCAAGCGGGATAACCGCCGAGGGCCCTAATGATGCGGGCGTGGGACCGGGCTTGATTTATGGTGCGATGATGCGGAGGGCTTCAGAAACGATCATTCTGGCCGACCACTCGAAATTCGAACGGCCGTCTTTATCCGTCTATGGTGAATGGTCGGCAAGCGTGACTCTGGTTTCTGATCAGGCGCCTGAGGGGACATTGGCTGCCTCTCTCAGGCAAGCGCAGGTCAAGGTGCTCAGCGTTTGAGCTTCAGAATATCCCAAACTTCCTCGAAATGTGAAACCAGATAGTCCGGATTGTAAGTGGCAACCGGCTTTTGCGTGTAGCCGAAGGTGACGCCGATGACCGGAACGCCGGCAGCCCGTGCAGTCAGAATATCCGTCTCGCTGTCACCGATCATAATGGATTGCCGGGCCGGAACGCCGAGCCGCTTCATCGTTTCCAGGTAGGGTGCGGGATCAGGCTTGGCGACATTGATGGTGTCGGGCCCGATGACCGCCCCGAAATATTTCGCCAGGTCGAGCGCTTGCAGAAGCCGGACAGAAAGCCCTTCCAGCTTGTTGGTGCACACCCCCATTTTGAGGCCGCTGGCGGCACAGCGCCTGAGAAGATCAGTGACTCCGGGAAATGCCACGCTGTCCACCGCGATGTTCTTTTCATAAAAGCGCAGGAATTCCGCGAAGTAGAAATCCAGCGTCTTTTCATCGATGGCGTCGCCTGTGGCCGCGCAGCCCCGCGCGATCAGGGCCCTGGCGCCATGGCCCACGAAGCTGCGCACTTCGTCCATGGTGATGGCCCGCCGCTCAAGCCGCGAAAGCACGTGGTTGGTGGCCAGCATCAGATCGGGGGCGGAATCCACGAGCGTGCCGTCCAGATCGAATATCACGGCCTTAATCGTCATGTGTTCCCCACAATTCAGGCATGTTTGAGTAGTCCGGAACCTTGTGCTATCACGCCGCCAACTTGAAGTGGAGAGTGCTATGGATATTCGTAAGACGCAGGCCCTGGGCGACATACTGAAAGACAAGTCACTGCTCAAGGATAAATGCTATGTCGACGGCAAATGGCTGTCTGCATCCAAATCAATCGATGTGACCAATCCTGTCAATGAGAGCGTGATTGGCTCCGTGCCAAATATGGGCAAGGCCGAGACCAGGCAGGCCATCGAAGCGGCGGAAAAAGCTCAGAAGGATTGGGCCAAAAAAACCGCCAAGGAGCGCTCCGCTATCCTGCGCAAATGGTTCACCCTGATGATGGAAAACCAGGAGGACCTGGCCCAGATCATGACAGCGGAACAGGGCAAGCCGCTCGCCGAATCGCGCGGCGAAGTTGGCTACGGCGCTTCTTTCATTGAGTTTTTTGCTGAAGAGGCCCGCCGCATTTATGGCGAAACCATTCCTTCGCCCTTTGCCAATGGCCGCATGGTTGTGATCAAGCAGCCGGTGGGCGTCGTGGCCGCGATCACCCCGTGGAATTTCCCCAATGCCATGATTGCCCGCAAGGCCGGCCCGGCACTCGCTGCTGGCTGCGCTTTTGTCTGCAAGCCCGCTTCGGAAACCCCGCTTTCCGCTTTGGCCATGGCCGAACTGGCGCAGCGCGCCGGAATTCCGCCCGGTGTATTTTCCGTGATCACCGGTTCGGCCCGCGAGATCGGCGCTGAAATGACCGCCAACCCCGTCGTCCGCGCCCTCACTTTTACCGGATCCACGGAAATCGGCCGCCTGCTCATGGCCCAGTGTGCGCCAACCATCAAGAAGCTCGGCCTTGAACTCGGCGGCAATGCCCCCTTCATCGTCTTCGATGACGCGGACCTTGATGCCGCCGTTGCCGGTGCCATGATCTCCAAATACCGCAACGCCGGCCAAACCTGCGTCTGCGCCAACCGCATTCTCGTGCAGGAAGGGGTCTACGACGCGTTCGCCGAAAAGCTTGCCGCTGCCGTGAAAAATCTGAAGGTGGGTGATGGCGTTGAGGCGGGCATCACCACCGGCCCCCTGATCAACAAGGCGGCTGTCGACAAGGTGCAGGAACACATCGCCGATGCCCTCAGCAAGGGCGCCAGGCTTTTGGTCGGTGGCAAATCCATGGGCGGCAATTTCTTTGAGCCCACGCTTCTGCGCGATGTGACCACCGACATGGCCGTTGCCCGCGAGGAAACCTTTGGCCCCGTGGCGCCGCTCTTCAAATTCAAGACGGAAGAAGAAGCCATCACCATGGCCAACAACACCGAGTTCGGCCTGGCTTGTTATTTCTATACCCGCGATATTGGCCGGGTATGGCGCGTGGGCGAAGCGCTGGACTATGGCATGGTGGGCATCAATGAAGGCATCATCTCAACCGCTGAAGCGCCGTTCGGCGGCATGAAGCAGTCGGGCATCGGCCGCGAAGGTTCGCATCATGGCGTGGAGGAATATCTGGAAATGAAATACATGCTCATGGGGGGCCTCGCTAAGTGACACCTGATCAAATGAAGAAAGCGGCCGCAATAGAGGCGCTCAAATTCGTCAAGCCCGGCATGAACATCGGGCTCGGCACTGGCTCGACAGCCAATCACTTCATCGAGGCGCTGGGTGCCAGGGTGAAGGAGGGTCTGGATGTAAGGGGTGTGCCGACTTCCAAGGCTACGGAAGAGCTAGCCAGGGAGCACGGCATTCCGCTGGTCCGGTTGCATGATTATCCGCATCTTGATCTTACTGTCGATGGCGCCGACGAGTTCGATCCCGAGTTCCGCCTCATCAAGGGCGGCGGCGGCGCGCTTTTGCGCGAAAAAATCGTCGCTTCATCGTCGCGCTTCATGGTGGTGATCGCCGATGAATCGAAGCGGGTCAAGAAACTCGGGAAATTTCCGCTGCCTGTCGAAGTCGTCGTATTTGGCATCAAGGCGACAATCTGGAAAATCGAACGGGCTTTTAAGTTTCTCAAGCTCGACGTCAAGATGGTGTTGCGGGTGAAGGACGGAAATCCCTTTGTCACCGAGAACGGCAACTTCATCCTGGATTGCTCTATTGGTGAAATCCCTGATCCGGCAAGGCTGGAGGGTCTCCTGAAGAGCATTCCGGGTGTGGTGGAAACCGGATTGTTCATTGGCATATGCGGCATCGTGCTCATGGGCACGCCCAAGGGCGTGACTGAGTTCAAGCGCGGATGACCGCCTTCGACTATGACCTCTTTGTCATCGGCGCAGGTTCCGGCGGGGTGCGGGCGGCACGCGTTGCCGCCAAGCACGGTGCAAAGGTTGCCGTGGCGGAAGAATACCGCGTTGGCGGCACCTGCGTGATCCGCGGCTGCGTGCCCAAGAAGCTCCTGGTCTACGCCTCGAAGTTCGCCGAGGAATTCGAGGATGCCGTCGGCTTTGGCTGGGCCAGCGAGAAGGTCACATTCGACTGGGCAACCCTGATCGAGAACAAGGACAGGGAAATCGACAGGCTCAACAAGGCCTATATCCGCAATCTCGAAGCGGCAGGCGCGGAGCTCATCATGGAGCGCGCCGGGATTCTGGACCGCAACACGGTTCGCCTCGCTTCGGGCAGGAAAATCACCGCCAGATACATTCTGGTCGCCACCGGTGCCGCCCCCTTTATTCCGCGTCACTTGCCGGGCCACGAACTGGCGATTTCCTCCAATGAAGCCTTCCATTTGGAAAAACTGCCGCGCCGCATCTGCATCGTGGGCGGCGGCTACATTGCCGTTGAGTTTGCCGGAATCTTCCATGGCCTCGGCGTTGAAACCATCTTGATCTACCGTGGCGAAAAGATCCTGCGCGGCTTTGATGAGGACCTGCAGGACCATCTCAGCGCCGAAATGCAGAAGAAGGGCATTGAAGTCCGCACCCGCTCCGATGTGTCCAAAATCGAAAAGAGCGGCGACGGGGTTCGCATAACACTGGAGGATGGCGCGGTCTTTGGCGCCGGCCATGTGATGTTTGCCACTGGGCGGCTGCCCAATGTTGTGAACCTTGGCCTGGAAAATGCCGGCGTTGATTTGACGCCGCACTATGCCGTGAAGGTCGATGCCTATTCCCGCACCACCGCTGGCAATATCTATGCGGTGGGTGATGTCACCAACCGCGTGAATCTCACGCCTGTGGCCATCCGCGAAGGCCAGACCTTTGCCGACAATGTCTTCGGCGGCCTGGACGTGAAAACCGACCACACGCTGATCCCGACTGCGGTTTTCTCCCAGCCGGAAATCGGCACCATTGGCCTGACCGAAGCCCAGGCCCGCACTGACCACGCCAAAATCGATATTTACAAAACCAGCTTCCGCCCCATGAAGCACACCCTGTCAGGCCGCGACGAGCGCATGCTGATGAAGCTGGTGGTGGACGGCGAAACTGACCGGGTGCTGGGCTGCCACATCTGCGGCCCCGATGCCGGCGAAATGGCCCAGCTTCTCGGAATTTCCATTAGGCTCGGCGCGAAAAAATCGGACTTCGACGCCACCATGGCGGTGCATCCCACCGCATCCGAAGAACTGGTCACCCTGCGCGACAAGTGGGTGGCTAAGAGCTAAACCGCGCCCATCCGGTTCCAGGCGTCCAATCCGGCAATCTTGTAGGCTTCAGCCAGGGTGGGATAGTTGAAGGTGTTGTTGACGAAGAAATCCACCGTGCCCTTGAGGTTGATCACCGCCTGGCCGATGTGAATGAGCTCCGTTGCCCCTTCGCCCACAATATGCGCGCCGAGCAGGCGCCGCGTATCCAGCGCGAAGATCAGTTTCAAAAAGCCTGAGTTGACCCCCATGATGTGGCCGCGCGAGGTTTCACGGAAGCGCGCAACGCCGCATTCGTAAGCCACGCCGCTTGCCTTCACCTGTTCTTCCGATTGGCCCACGGTCGAAATTTCCGGCACCGCATAGATGCCGTAAGGGAAGGTTTCGGGCGGCGGGGGCAGGGCCATTCCGAAGGCGTGGCAGGCAGCAACCCGGCCCTGTTCCATGGAGGTGGAAGCAAGGCTCGGAAAACCGATGACATCGCCTGCCGCATAGATATTGGGAACGCTGGTCTGGAACGTGACCGGATCAACCTTGATCTTGCCCCGGCCATCCGCTTCGATCCCGACCGTGTCGAGCCCGAGGCTGCCCACATTTCCGCTGCGCCCGGCCGCATAGAGCAGGATGTCCGAACGCACCACGCGGCCATCGGCAAGCGTTACCTCCACCCCATTGGTCTTCACCGCAATATCCTTCACGGCGCACCCCAGGCGGATGGTCATGCCCCGGTCGCGCATCTGGTGGATGAAATCATCAACCAGTTCGCGGTCGACGAATTCAAGAATAGTTTCGCGCGGTTCGATCAGCGTGACCGGAACATCAAGTGCCGAAAAGATGGTGGCATACTCAACCCCCACCACGCCGCCGCCGATGACGGTGATGATGCCCGGCAGGGACTTGATCTCGAGGATATCATCGCTGTCGAAGATGCGCGTCTGGTCAAAGGGTATGCTGTCCGGCCGATACGGCCTGGTGCCCACCGAAATCAGCGCATTGGTGAATCCGACCTCGCTCACTTCCTCGGTTTCCGTGGTGAGCGAGGCGCGGTTGGAGCCTGTCAGTTTGATGGCCGCATGAATGCTTTTCACCGCATTGCGCATGAACTGGTGCTGGAGAACTTCCACTTCATGGTCCAGCGTCTTGTGCAGGCGGGAGATCAGGTCGTGGGCGGAAATATCCTGCTTCACCCGGTAGCCCCGCCCGTAAAAGCCGCGCTCGCGCCAGCCCGAAAGATTGAGTACGGTTTCGCGCAGCGTTTTGGAGGGGATGGTTCCGGTGTGCACCGAAACGCCGCCAAGCCTGCGGCCCTTGTCGGCAACCAGAACCGATTTGCCCAGCTTTGCCGATTGCACGGCTGCCCGCCTCCCCGAAGGGCCGCTGCCGATAACCAGCATGTCGTAGTGGTTCATTATGCCAGAACTCCGCTTGGCCCGGGGTGGGAGTTAATCCAGGATCTCATACGTAGCCTCAACCGTCTTTCCGTCATTGATCGGTAATATGTCCTGCGGGCAGCAGGACATGGCCACGATGCAATCCAACTCGGCCCGGAAGATCACGTAGTCATTTTTCTTGGCCAAGGAGACGCCCCATTCCAGCTCGCCGTCCTGGCGCCAGGGAATGTTCATGAAGGTGTTGAGTGACGCTGGTGTGTAGGGCAGGTAAATGCCCAGTTCAGCCAGCCCTGCGTGCATGTTGTCCTTGCAGTTGTCATGGTAGCTGGTGCAGCCCAGAAGCCCGTAGCGCTCATTGTCGCAAGGGGCGATCAGCGTGTCATGCTTCCCGGGTGAGGTGTCGGCCTCAAGCGTCAGAATCGGGCGGCGGCGGTTGGTAATCATCTTGTCGCCGACGATCGGATAAAGCCGTTGCCAGAAGGCCCGGCATTGCTCCATGCCCATGTATTCCAGCGTCGATCCCGCCACAAAGGCCCAGGTATCGACGATCTGTTTGCCATGCGGATTCATGATTTTGATCGCCTGGCCCTTGTTCAGCCGTGCCGCCTTGCCCCGGCGCGCCGGTATCGTGTAAACGGTGCCCAACTCTTTAACTCCTTGTTTTTGAAAGCCCGTTGATAGCATGACCGATAAACCCGCAGGAATCGACTACCGCGAGACCGTTTTCCTGCCGAAAACCGACTTCGCCATGAAAGCCGGCCTGCCGGAGCGCGAACCCGCCCTTCTGAAGCGCTGGGAAGACATGGGGCTCTACGGGAAGTTGCGCGAACAGAGCAGGGGAAAGCCCAAATACGTTCTCCACGACGGCCCGCCCTATGCCAACGGCAACCTCCACATCGGCCATGCGCTCAACAAGATCCTGAAGGACATCGTCACCCGCTCGCGCCAGATGGCGGGCTTTGATTCCAACTATGTGCCGGGCTGGGATTGCCATGGCCTGCCCATCGAATGGAAGATCGAAGAGGAATACCGCGCCGCCGGCAAGAACAAGGACGCCGTTCCCATCAACGAGTTCCGCGCCGAATGCCGCACCTTCGCAGCAAAATGGGTGGGCATCCAGCGCGATGAATTCAAGCGCTTGGGCGTCACCGGCGACTGGCAGAACCCTTACCTCACCATGGCCTTCGAAGCCGAATCGATCATCGCCAGGGAACTCCTGAAATTCGCCGACAGCGGCCAGCTCTATCGCGGCTCGAAACCGGTGATGTGGTCCGTGGTTGAAAAGACCGCTTTGGCCGAAGCCGAAGTCGAATACGCCGATATCGAAGTCGACACGATATTTGTGAAGTTTCCGATCAAGAGTGGCCCGAAAAACCTCCTTGGTGTGCCGGTTGTGATCTGGACAACAACACCTTGGACAATTCCTGGCAACCGCGCGATCAGCTTTTCTTCAAAGATCAACTACGGCCTGTATGAAGTTACAGCAGCGCCAACGGATAACTGGACTGTTCATGGAGACAGGTTCGTCATAGCTGACAAGCTTGCTGATGAGGTACTGAAGGCGGGGCGGGTTGAAGCTTACAAGCGGTTGGCAGATGTAAACCCCGAGGGCGTGGTTTGTGATCATCCCTTGAGCAAGAAAGGTTACGACTTCCCAGTCCCTCTCCTCGATGGCGATCATGTCACGGACGACGCTGGTACGGGCTTTGTCCACACCGCTCCCGGCCACGGCGCAGACGACTATAACATCTGGACCGAAAAAGTTGGCGGACCGATTCCCTCCACCGTCAACGCCGATGGCTATTACACCAAGGACGCGCCCGGCTTTGAAGGTGGTCGCGTAATCGATCAATACGGCAAGTGGGGCGATGCCAACCGCCGCGTGATGGATGCCTTGAAAGAGGCGGGCATGCTGCTCTCGGCCAGGCGCAAGACGATCAGCTATCCCCATTCCTGGCGCTCCAAGAAGCCGATCATTTTCCGCAACACGCCGCAATGGTTCATCTCCATGTCGAGCCATGGCCTGCGTGACAAGGCGTTGAAGGCCATCGAGGACACCAAGTTCTTTCCCCCCGCCGGGCAGAACCGCCTGCGCGGCATGATCGCCGACCGGCCGGACTGGGTGATCTCGCGCCAGCGCGCCTGGGGCGTGCCCATCGCCGTTTTCGTGAACAAGGAGACCGGGAAAATCCTCAATGATTCCAAGGTGAACCAGCGCATTGCGGAGTCATTTTCTAAAGAGGGCGCCGACGCCTGGTTCGCCGATGGCGCGGCCAGCCGCTTCCTGGGCGACAACTACAATTCCCAGGAATGGGAACAGGTACGCGATATCTTGGACGTGTGGTTCGATAGCGGCTGCACCCATGCCTTCTGCCTGGAACAGCGCCCCGATCTCAAGTGGCCCGCCGACATCTATCTCGAAGGCTCTGACCAACACCGCGGCTGGTTCCATTCATCGCTGCTCGAATCCTGCGGCACCCGCGGCCGCGCTCCCTATGACGCGGTTTTGACGCATGGCTTTGTCGTGGGCGAGGACGGACGCAAGATGTCCAAGTCCCTCGGCAACATCGTGACGCCGCAGGACGTGATCAAGCAATCCGGCGCCGACATCCTCAGGCTCTGGGTGGCCTCCGCCGACTACGCGGAAGATCTCCGCCTCGGCAAGGAAATCCTCAAGACCAATGTGGAGGCCTACCGTAAGCTGCGCAACACCATGCGCTATATCCTCGGCGCCCTCGAAGGCCTGCAGGACTGGGAACAGGTTCACCACCTGGATATGACCGAGCTTGAACGCTACATCCTGCACCGCCTACACGAGATCGACGCGCAGGTGCAGGCGGCCTACCTCGTGTTTGATTACAAGCGCATCTTCGCGCTGCTCAGCAATTTCATGACGCAGGACTTGAGCGCCTTTTATTTCGATATCCGGAAAGACGCGCTCTATTGCGATCCGTGGTCAAGCCTGAAGCGCCGCTCCTGCCGCAGCGTGCTGGACCAGCTCTTCCACTGCCTGACGACATGGTGGGCGCCGATTCTGACCTTCACCATGGAAGAGGTCTGGCTCTCGCGCTTTGCCGGTGAGGGCAGTTCTGTCCACCTGATGCAGTTCGCCAAGACGCCCGAGGAATGGCACCAGCCGGAGATAGCGAAGAAGTGGGATTTGATCCGCAACGTGCGCCGTGTGGTCACCGGAGCACTCGAACTGGAACGCGCCGAAAAGCGCATCGGCTCGTCGCTGGAAGCAGCCCCTGCGGTCTACGTCGAGTTGGACGCCGCCGACATCGCCACGCTGCGCGCTAGCGATTTCGCCGAGGTCTGCATCACTTCCGATATCAGCATTGCCGAAGGGGCAGGGCCCGCGAATGCCTTCCGCCTCGATGACGTGAAGAATGTTGCCGTGGTGCCGGGCAAGGCCGAGGGCCTGAAATGCGCCCGCTCCTGGAAAATCTCGAAAGAGATCGGGCAGGACAAGGATTTCCCCGATATCACGCCGCGCGACGCCGAAGCGGTGCGCGAATGGCAGACGCGCTTTGGGAAAACCCTGGCATGAAGTCCTATTTCTGGGGGGCCCTGGCGCCGCTGGGCTTTGCCCTGGCGCTGCTGGTATTCGCGGTCGACCAGGCCCACAAGTGGTGGATGCTGAATATTTATGACATCGGCGCCCGGGGCCGCGTGTCTTTCACGCCATTTCTCGATCTCCTCCTCGTCTGGAACAAGGGCATTTCCTACGGCCTGTTCAACAACAAT
>JAEUMI010000013.1 GCA_016792825.1 Hyphomicrobiales bacterium | reverse complement strand
CCTGCCGCAGAAGCCCTATGCCGATGGCTCCCCCAGCCCCTCGCTCTACTGCGCCGTGATCGTCAAGCGTGTTGACGAAAAAACCCGCTCCAAAACTTCGATCAATGAGTTGTTGCGGGACTGAAACTCCCCCTTCCGGTTCTAGTGATTCTCGGGGATAAAGCCTCGGGGGCTTCAAAGGCGCGGGATGCGCCCGGAGGAAACAATGGACTGGAAACATCTCTTTTTGAGTTTCGAAGGCCGTATAAGTCGTAAGCCTTTCTGGCTGAGTCTTCTTGCATTAATCATCATTGAGTGGATTCTGTTCATTGTCCTTAGCCTCATTTTTGGAATGTCCATGATGGGTGGAATGGATCCCGGCATGGATCCGGAAGCGGTCACCTCTGCGGCAATGACGGCGATGATCCCCATGTGGATTCTATTGTTTCTTTTTTTCTACCCCGCCCTCGCAATCTATACCAAGCGCTGGCACGATCACGGCAAGGATGGAGTTTGGAGCTTCATCATGTTCATTCCAATAATTGGCGCAATCTGGCTGATCGTTGAATGTGGATTTCTTCGTGGTACGGAAGGCCCAAATTTGTATGGGGACGACCCGTTGGCTTGAGTTTTCAACTTGGTTAACACCGCGTCCGGCCATTCTGGCCGGACGTATTTTTTACCGCTATATTGGCTACCATGAAAAATTCTCCCACCGATTGCGTCCCCCTCCTGCAAGACCTGATCCGCTGCCGCTCCGTCACCCCCCATGAGGGCGGTGCCTTGACCGTGCTCGAAAACCTGTTGAGTGCCCACGGCTTTGTCTGCCAGCGCCTGATCTTCAAGGACCAGGACACGCCCGACGTTGAAAATCTTTTCGCCCGCATCGGCTCGGCCCAGCCGCATTTGTGTTTTGCCGGCCACACCGATGTGGTGCCGGTGGGCGACGAGGCCAACTGGAAGCACGAACCCTTTGCCGCTGAAATCAAGGCGGGCGTGCTCTACGGCCGGGGTGCCACCGACATGAAGGGCTCCGTTGCGGCCTTCGCCGCGGCGGCGGTTGATTATGTGAAGCACAGCGGCAAGCCCGCCGGCTCCATTTCATTCCTCATAACGGGCGACGAGGAAGGTCCCGCCATTAACGGCACCATAAAGGTCCTGGAGTGGATGAAAGCCAATGGCCACATCCCCGACCATTGTCTGGTGGGGGAACCCACCTGCGTGGCCAAGCTCGGCGACACCATCAAGATCGGCCGCCGCGGCTCCCTGAGTTTTATCGTGAGCGTCGCCGGCGTTCAGGGCCATGTGGCCTACCCGCAGAATACCGACAATCCGATTCCAAAATTGGCGCGCTTTCTGGACCGGATCTCCTTTGCGAAAATCGATGACGGCAATGACCATTTCGATCCGTCGAGCCTGGCGGTGACCACCGTCGACGTGGGCAATCCGGCGGGCAATGTCGTGCCCGCCCGCGCCACGGCCAAGTTCAACATCCGCTACAGCACCGAACATGATTACGAGTCGCTGCGCCAGTGGGTCGATGCTCAGGTGGCAAGCGTCAGGGACGAACTCGGCGGAACCTGGACCGTCACCTCCCATGAAGGTGCTGAAGCCTTCATCACCGAGCCCGGCGCCTTTGTCGGCCTCGTGCAGGATGCGGTGGAGCAGGAAACCGGGCTGGTGCCCAAGCTTTCAACCTCCGGCGGCACTTCGGACGCGCGCTTCATCAAGAACTATTGCCCCGTTCTGGAGTTCGGCCCCACCAATGCAACTTCGCACAAGGTTGACGAGCACATATCGGTTGAAGAACTGCGCGCCACGCAAGTGATCTACAGCCGGATCATCGCCGCCTATTTCAATAATCAACCCTGATGAGATAAAGCCCTTCCGGCGGAGCGACGGCGCCGCAGGCCGTGCGGTCCCTCGCTTCAAGGGCTGCCTTCATATCGGCAACATTCCATTTGCCGTCACCCACCAGCTTCAGCGAACCCACCATGGAACGCACCTGGGAATGCAGGAACGAACGCGACTCCGTGCGGATTTCGATGAATTCGCCGAAGCGCGCCACGTCGAGGCGGTCCAGCGTACGCAACGGCGACTGCGCCTGGCACTGGCTGTCGCGGAAGGTTGAAAAATCATGGTGGCCCACCAGCGCCTGTGCCGCCTCGTGCATGGCATCCGCATCGAGTTCCACCGGCACAAACCACACCTGGCCGAGATCAAGGGTGGGCGGCGCCCGGCGGTTCAGAATGCGGTAGAGATAATGCCGTTTCGTGCCGGAAAAACGGGCATTGAACGTGTCCGGCACAAGCTCCGCCTCAAGAACGGAAACCTTGTGCGGCCTCACGCCTGCATTGATCGCATTGCGCAGGACAAAGGGGTCCCATTCGCGCAGCAAGTCCACATGCGCGACTTGCCCCAGTGCGTGCACGCCCGCGTCAGTGCGGCCCGCCCCCTGCACCATGGCGGGCGCCCCGTTGATCTGCGCGATGGCCGCCGTCAGCACGCCCTGGACCGTCTTGTCATGGAGCTGAATCTGCCAGCCGTAGAATTCAGCACCGTTGTATTCGAGGGTGAGCTTGTAGCGCGGCATCAGGCGGGCTTTGTCTCTGGGGCGAGGGGAAAGCCGCGCAGGAATGTCGCCGCATCCATCACGCCCTTGCCTTCCCGCTGCAGCAGGAGGAATTTTATGGCCCCGCTGCCGCAGGCAAATGTCAGTGCCTCATCCCCGGCTTGATCGACAGCCTGCGCCTTGAGAATTTTCACCCGCGCCCCGGCGAGGCTGCACCAGGCGCCGGGAAACGGCGACAGCCCGTGAATATGATTGCGCACCTCTACTGCTGGTTTGGTGAAATCAATTTTCGTCTCGGCCTTGTCGATTTTTTTCGCGTAAGTGA
>JAEUMI010000353.1 GCA_016792825.1 Hyphomicrobiales bacterium | reverse complement strand
AAAACCCTGTCCACGCCTCACCGTCAGTTAGAAAATTTCATCCCTGCTTGCTCCTGCAAGCTGTTATCGTTTAGCTTTATGCCATTGTCTTGAAAGAAGCACCCCCATGAAAATCACCGAGTTGAAGGTCTTTATCGTCGGCAATCCGCCGCCCGGCTTTGGCGGCCGCTATTTCACCTTCGTCAAGCTCACCACCGATAATGGCATTTCCGGCATCGGCGAATGCTACTGCGCCACCTTCGGCCCCAAGGCCATGACTGCGATGATCGAAGACACCTTCGGCCGCTATGTCGAAGGCATGGACCCGTTCCACATCGAAAACCTGTGGCGCAAGGTCTATGGCTCCGGCTACACCCAGCGCCCCGATGTGAGCCTGATGGGGGTTCTCTCCGGCATTGAAATCGCCCTGTGGGACATCATCGGCAAATCCGTCGGCAAGCCCGTCTATGAATTGCTCGGCGGTCGGGTCCATGAAAAGCTTCGCTCCTATACCTACATTTATCCCGATGTCGCCAAGGGCCAGACTGATGCCATCTACTGGAACGCTGAAGCTTCCGCCGAGCGCGCCGCCCATTATCTGAAGCTCGGCTTCACCGCCATCAAGTTTGATCCCGCCGCACCCTATTCAAGTTTCGATCCGCGCCAGCCGTCGCTCGAATCCATGGAACTCTGCGCCAAGTTCTGCAAACTCATCCGAGAGGCCGTCGGCACCAAGGCCGATCTTCTGTTTGGCACCCATGGCCAGTTCACAGCCAGCGGCGCCATCCGCTTTGCCAAGCACATCGAGCCCTATGATCCCCTCTGGTTCGAGGAGCCAACCCCGCCGGAGAAGCCGGAGGAAATGGCGCTCGTCGCGCGCGGCACGTCCATTCCCATCGCCACTGGCGAACGCCTCACCACCAAATATGAATTCGGCCGGGTTCTGGAATGCCGCGCCGCTTCCATTCTGCAAATGGCCCTGGGCCGCGTCGGCGGCATCTGGGAAGCCAAGAAAATCGCCGGGATGGCAGAAACCTACTACGCCCAGATAGCCCCGCATCTTTATGCCGGCCCGGTCGAGGCCGCCGCCAACATTCATTTCGCCACCTCGCTTCCCAACTTCCTCATCCTTGAAAGCATCGAAACCTTCGGCGGCTTCTATGCCAAACTCTTGAAGAAGCCCATCCGCTGGGAGCAGGGCTATGTCATCCCGCCCACCGAACCGGGCCTCGGCATCGAGCTGAATGAGGAGGTGGCTCTCGCCCACCCCTATACCGGCGATAGGCTGCATCTTGAAATGACCAATCATCCGGTGAATGTATGAAGTACGGCTATATCGGTTTGGGCAATCTCGGCGGCCATCTCGCCGCAAGCCTCCTGCGCAATGGTTTTGACGTCACCGTCAATGACATCGACAAAAACCTGGCCGCCCGGCACCTGAAAGCCGGCGGCAAGTGGGCGGACACGCCAAAGTTGCTCGCCGAAAAGGTGGATTGTGTCATCACCTGTCTGCCGTCTCCCGCCATATCTGAAAAAGTCCTTGCCCAGGTCCTCGAAGGCCTGAAGCCCGGATCGACGTGGATTGAAATGTCCACCCTGGGCCGCGATGAAATCCAGCGCCTCGCCAAGCTTGCCGGGGCGAAAGGCGTGCGCACCATGGAAGCTCCCGTCACCGGCGGCGTCCACCTCGCCGCCCAAGGCAAGATCACCGTTCTCGCCGGGGGCGATTCGGACCTTTTCGAATTGCACAAGCCCGCCCTGCAGGCCATGGGCGGCCAGCTCTTTCACATGGGGCCGCTGGGGTCAGCCGCCATCATCAAGGTCATCACCAACATGCTGGCCTTCATTCATCTCGTGGCCGATGGCGAAGCCCTGATGCTGGCCAAACGCGGTGGGCTCGATCTCGCCCAAAGCTGGGCCGCCATCAAGGCCAGCAGCGGCACGAGCTTCGTCCATGAAACCGAGGGCCAGCTCATCCTCAACGGCAGCTACGATATTGCCTTCACCATGGACCTGACCCTGAAGGACTTGGGGTTTGCCATGAATTTCGGCCGCGAATTCGGCGTGCCGCTTGATCTGGCCGCCCTGACTAATGAAACCTTCATCAAGGGCAGGCAAGCCTATGGCGGCAGTGCCCAGTCCACCCAGATTGTCAAGCTCCTGGAGGATGCACTGGCTACCGATTTGCGCGCCCCGGGTTTCCCCGCGAGGCTCGAGTAACCATAAATAACCCGTAAAACAGCCCGGAAATCCCTTACTTTCGCCACACCGCAAGAGTGTCTATACTCAATCCACCGCAGGAGGGGGCTCCTGAGTCCATGAGAGGAATTCGAAATTATGACCCGAAGCAGAATTTTTGCCGCCGCCCTTGCCACGCTTTTGGTAGCTGGCCCCTTGGCGGCCGAGTCCAACGCCGCCGGCAAGCGCTATTGCCAGGACGTGGCCCATGATTATGCAAAGCGCAAAACCGGTGCCCAGCAGGTTGTGCCCGGGCTGGTTGGCGGCGCTATAGCCGGCGGCCTAATTGGCTCGGTGATTGGCGGCAAGAAATCCGTCCGCACCGGCGTCTTGGTCGGTGGTGCCACAGGCGCAGT
>JAEUMI010000335.1 GCA_016792825.1 Hyphomicrobiales bacterium | reverse complement strand
GGGATGATGTCAGTGCCCTGTGCTACAACCCAGGCGATGGCCATTTGCGCAACAGTGGCACCCTTGGCCTTGGCCACTTTTCTCAAGACTTCCACCAGCGCAAGGTTCCGGTCGACATTTTCCTTTTGGAAGCGCGGGCTGTAAGCCCTGAAGTCCGAGCTGGTTTCCTGACCCTTTTGCCAATGGCCGCTGATCAAGCCGCGTGACAGGACGCCGTAGGCAGTGATGCTGATGCCCAGTTCGCGGCAGGCAGGCAGTATGGTTGCTTCAATGCCCCGCGAAATCAGCGAATATTCAATCTGCAGATCGACGATGGGGTGGATTGCTGCGGCGCGCCGGATGCTGTTGGCGCCCACTTCGGACAGCCCGATGTGGCGCACGTAACCAGCCTTCACCAGATCGGCAATGGCGCCGATGGTATCCTCGATCGGCACGTTCGCGTCCAAGCGGGCAGGGCGATAGACATCGATGTAGTCCACGCCCAGGCGCTGCAGGGTGTAGGCGAGGAAGTTTTTGACAGCGCCAGGCCTTGCATCAGATCCGCTCCAGCCGCCGGCAGGATCGCGCAAGGCGCCAAACTTGACGCTGATGATGGCCTTGTCGCGGTTCCTGCCCTTGAGAGCCTCGCCAATGAGCATTTCATTGTGGCCCATGCCGTAGAAGTCGCCAGTGTCGAAGAGGGTAATGCCGGCTTCCAGGGCGGCGTGGATGGTGGCGATGCTTTCGGCCCGGTCGGACGGGCCATACATTCCGGACATGCCCATGCAGCCAAGGCCGAGGGCTGAAACCTGCGGGCCGGTTTTGCCGAGGTGAAGATATTTCATTTGCGTTCTCCTGTTTCCGATTTCTCCTCCTTCTAACCGATGGAGATATGTGCGATAATCCGGTCAGTTCTTGATAGGTTGTACGGAAACACGCACAATGAGACGATTGCCACTGGCCGACCTGGAAGCGTTTGCGGCGGTGGCCGAGATGCGAAGTTTTCGGAAGGCCGCGGCGCAGCGGGGCATTTCCGCCACGTCGCTGAGCGATGCGATGCGCCGGCTGGAGGCCAGACTGGGGGTGAGGCTGCTCACCCGCACCACGCGCAGCGTAACGCTCACTGATGCCGGGCAGCAGCTTTTGGCGCGGCTTTCGCCTGCGCTCGGGGACATTGCCTCCATGCTGGATGGCCTCGGCCCAGCCGGCGACACGCCAAGCGGAACGCTTCGGCTGAATGTTCCGGGCATTGTGGCGCGCTATATCCTGCCGCCGATTGTGGTGCGTTTTCTCAAGGCATACCCGCGCGTTTCAATCGAAATTGTTGCCGAAGACGTCTATTCGGATGTTTTCGCAAAGGGCTTCGATGCGGGCGTGCGCTACGATGAGAGGCTGGAGCTGGACATGATTGCCGTGCCGATCGGGCCACGGTCACAGCGTTTCATCGCGGTTGCCTCGCCGGCCTATTTGAAAATACACGGAACACCTTCGCATCCCGAGGACCTGCTCAAGCACACTTGCATCCGGCACCGGTTTTTAAGCGGCGTCATGCCGACCTGGGAATTCGAGCGCGAAGGAGTTGTGGTGCGCGTTGATCCGCCAAGCGTTATCATTACAAATTCACTGGATATTTCCAGGGCTGCGGCGGTGGCCGGGCTTGGCATCATGACGTCGTTCAGCGAGTTTACCGAAGCCGAAGTGGCAAGCGGCGCGTTGCAGCCGGTGCTTGAAGACTGGCTGCCGCCATTCTCAGGCCCCTTCATCTATTATCCCAGCCGCAAGCACATGCCGCCGCCCCTGCGGGCGTTTCTGGATTTTCTGAAAACCGAAATGGCGGCCACTTGATCTGAGGCCCGCGAATCCGCCATGAAGGGGCATGGTCAATCTGCATGACAGCTGGAAGGCGCCGCTTCAGGCGGAGTTCGATGCGCCCTACATGGCGGCGCTGAAGGAATTCCTGGTTGCCGAACGGGACAAGGGCAAACGGATTTTTCCCAAGGGTTCCGAGTGGTTCCACGCACTTGATGCAACGCCGCTTGAACAGGTGCGCGTCGTGATACTAGGGCAGGATCCCTATCACGGCGAAGGGCAGGCCCATGGGCTTTGCTTTTCGGTGAAACCGGGGGTAAGGCCGCCGCCATCACTGATCAACATCTACAAGGAAATGAAGAGCGATCTTGGCCTTGAGCCGCCGTCCCATGGAAATCTTGAAGCCTGGGCGAAGCAGGGGGTGTTGCTGCTCAATGCGGTTCTCACGGTGGAGGCGGGGCTTGCGGCCTCGCATCAGGGCAAGGGCTGGGAGCGCTTCACCGATGCGGTGATCCGGCTGGTGAATGACCAGCCGCGGCCGGTTGTATTTATCCTGTGGGGCTCCTACGCGCAGCGGAAGGCGGCTTTCGTGGACCGGCAGCGGCATCTGGTGCTGGCCTCGGCGCATCCGTCACCGCTGTCGGCGCATAATGGGTTTTTCGGGTCGCGGCCGTTTTCCAAGGCGAATGAATTTTTGATGGCCAATGGCGAGGGTCCCATTGACTGGAAATTGACGTAACCTGGTTCCGTCTTCCCGACTTTCGCCGGGACGACAATATCGGGTGTTAGCGGAGGACTTACGCGCCGGTGACTTTCTTGGCGGCGGCCAACTCTTTCTTGAGTTGGGGGAGCAGGTCGGCGTTGGCGGCGATGATGTTGCCGGTTTGCAGCGGGCTTGCCTCGCCATCGCAATCGCTGGTGAAGCCGCCGGCTTCGCGGACGAGCAGGATTCCGGCAGCCAGGTCCCAGGGTTTCAGATTGCGCTCCCAGAAGGCATCTAGGCGGCCTGCCGCAACGTAGCCAAGCTCCAGTGTGACCGTGCCGAGGCGGCGGATGCCGATGGCTTTTGCCTGGACCAGGGCGATCTCCGCCCGGTTTCCCGCGTGGTCTTCACGGCCGCGGTGGGGAATGCCGCAGCCGATCAAAGCCTCATGGATGTCGGTGCGGCTGGCGACGCGCAGGCGCTTGTTGTTGAGAAAGGCCCCGGCGCCTTTCTCGGCGGTGAAGAGTTCATCGGAGATCGGATTATAGGTGACGGCGGCGACGATTTCGCCCTTGCGCTCCAGC
>JAEUMI010000308.1 GCA_016792825.1 Hyphomicrobiales bacterium | reverse complement strand
AGAATGCGATTGAAAGCCTGGTGGTCGGGGAAATCTCGATGCCGCTCTCAGAATCCGGCATGTTTCATGTCTATTACCGGCCGGACGCGCCCGACCTCTATGTCTCGGCAGCAAGGTTGCTCGGCGGCAAGGACCGCGACGCATTGCGTCCGCTAATCGAAGGGCACCTTGTTTTCATCGGCACCTCGGCCGTGGGACTGCTGGATGTGCGGACCACGGCCCTGGGTGGAACCGTACCGGGCGTATCGATTCACGCCCAGGCGGCCGAGCAGGTTCTATCGGGGATATTCCTCACCCGGCCCGAGTGGGCGGCTGGAACCGAGTTGCTGATTGTCCTCATCGCGGGCGCGGCGATCACCGTGCTTGGAAGCCTGGTAAAACCATGGATGACGATCATTTCGAGCGGGCTTCTTGCCATGGGCATTCTTGGTCTCACGGTTCTGGCTTTCCGCGGCAGTGGCGTGCTTTTTGACGCGACTTTTCCCCTGCTCTCGCTAGCCGCGGTGTTTCTATCGAGCATCGCGTTCCGGCTGTTTGTCACGGACAAGGAAGGCCGCAAGCTGCGCGGCGCGTTCGGCCATTATGTTGCGCCTTCCGTTCTGGCGGAAATCGAAACGAATCCGAAAGCCCTCAAACTAGGGGGTGAAATCCGCGACGTGACCGTGATGTTTGTGGATATCGAGAACTTTACGCCGCTGAGCGAAAAACTGAAGCCGGAGGACCTGGTCCACGTCATAAACCTGCTGCTCGATGCCTGCAGCAAAGCCATTCTCGCCGAACAGGGCACCATCGACAAGTACATCGGGGATGCGGTCATGGCCTTCTGGAACGCTCCGGTCACGATTCCCGACCACCAGTATCGCGCCGCCCGCGCCGCGCTTGGCATCCGCCGGGCGGTTGCCGCATTGAACAAGCAGCCGGATCTCGCCGCCCTGTTGAAAACCAACGATGCGAAGCCGCTTGCGGTCCGCATCGGCCTCTCAAGCGGCCCGGCTTGCGTCGGCAACATGGGATCCTCGGAACGGTTTGACTATTCCGTGCTTGGCGAAACAGTGAACATAGCTTCGCGGGCCGAGGGCCTCTGCAAATACATTGGCCACGACATTGCGATCGCCGGGAGCCTCACCGCGCAAACCGCAAGACTTGCCACGCTGTTTGCCGGACACGTGCCGATGAAAGGCAAGACGCACCGACAACCCATCCACGCCATCATGGGGGATGTCGAGCTTGCCGCATCAAATGAATTCAGACAGCTGGCGGCAGCATATCTGGGCATCGCGGAAATAATCGGAAAGGGGCGGGGCGGCGGGGTTTCCGGCGGGATCAAAAGGCGGCTCAGTGAAATCTTGGGCCTTTTCCCGGAAATAGACAGCTATCTTAAGGCCCTTCCTGGCAGGGCCGAAGATTTTCGCAGTTAAATGGCAGACCTATCAATAGCAGGCGGGCGCAGGGTCCAAACAGGCTAAACCAATTCAACGGAGCGCACAGGCATTGGGTGATGGAATTGGCTAAGCGAACGGAAGAAAAAAGATTCCCATGATTGGCGTATTTTGACGCAGCCTGAACCGCAGTAGCCATGCAATTAAAAGTTGCAAATCCACAACTACCACCTAGAAGAAGAAATCCAGGCCAATAGTCACGCCGCGCCAATCAAAAAAGTCCAAAAAAGTTAACCACTTCTGAATCTAAGCAATAAATAACTCTCGCATATTTTTTATAATTTGTTAATGTTCGGTTAAGCGTGGTGGGCCAACTGCGCAACAAGATGCGGCATTTGAGTTTGAGGATGTTGCGTCATGTTAGTGAGTAAGTGGGCGTTGGCTGCCGTATTTTCGGCCGCAAATTTGGTGGCTTTGAATTCACACGGATCCGCAGGTCCGACAGGCCTATTAAATCTTGAAAAAATTGGAATTCAATCCGAGGGCCAGGCCGCTGACCTATCGGGGATTATCGACGTCAAATTCAATTCGGGCAAGGACCGTTCGAGCAAAGGTCTTTCGTCCGACGATGACGATGATGACGATGATGACGACGATGATGACGATGACGATGATGACGACGATGACGACGATGATGATGACGACGATGACGACGATGATGACGACGATGATGACGACGATGATGACGACGATGATGACGACGATGACGACGACGATGACGATGATGACGACGATGATGATGACGACGATGACGACGACGACAGGCGCGAAGGCGTTGAAGATGGCGGCGTAGTATCAGTCCACGGCTAATACTGGACCATCCTGTCCAAAAATCAGACGCCGCATGGCATTCCATGCGGCGTCTTAACTATTCAGTCATTGGCTCGCTCGCTGGAACGGGGTTAATGAATCCTGGCGGGTGCACCGCACCATGCTACGCCCCGAAAAACGTGGCTAACAGAACAGCGCGAGTTTGTTTTCATAGTGCCATTTGAACGGGCCGGCCGATCAACTGGATGGAGGCCCCCGAAATTTGGGGCTTTTCTTCTGTCGCTGACGAGATGGGTAACGGGGTGGCCTGATTTGGGCATTACCGTGTTAAGATTTGCTTCAATTGCAATCGGCATGGTGGGCTGGTCCGAAAATTGCATATTTTCAGCTATTTGAGGAAGTTAAGCATGTTGGTTACTGAATCCCACGACCAGAACCAAATTGATTGCACACTTGTCGTGAGAGAATGCCTGGAACATCTTTTCAGGCTGATTGAGCCAAATGGCCGCTTCATTTATGCCCACCGGGCAGACCAGATCGGCGATCAGTTAGATGGCTATAACGTGCTACGCCATTGCGGAACCGTTTGGTTCATGTGTACAGCTCTGTCATCCCTCGATATTTCCCTTTCAAACCAACACAGGGAGTCGCTGGCCAAGGCGGTTAAATACGTCCTCAAGAAGGTGCAAGAGCCGTCCTGGGACGAGGTTGGCCTGGCGACGGACGAAGGGGGCCTGCCGCGCCTCTGCCTTGTTACGAAAAAAACTGTTAAGCTCGGCGGGACGGGACTGGCCTTGCTCATGCTCCGCAGTTTCCGGGCGTTTGAAGAAAAGCAGGAATCCGGAACCGTCAACATTCCCGACGACCATGATATCACTGTTGCGCGATTGGAAAATTACATCCTGAGTCAGGCATCAAGTGGCGATTTCATCCACAAACGCAATTTTGCGGACGGCGAAATCATGACCTTCCGCAGCGACTACTATACCGGCGAGGCGATCTACGGCTTGTTTCAGGGCAGCCGGCTAACACCAAAAGTGCAGACCATTGTCGAGGGCCTACTGAACGCGCGCTATGGCATCAATGTGCAGAGCCACTGGATGGCATATGCGGCTTGCGAGGCATTAACCAAGGGTTTGCTTAATCCGCGAGTCGTGGTTCCATATCTGACTGCCCTGATGGAGGCAATTGTCGGCGACCCGTCATACCGGAACCGGCAAGAATCTACACCAATCGCGTGCCGATCTGAGGCATTGACCATCTTCCTCCGCACAATCAACCAATCACCGCTTTTCGCGATGCATTTCTCTCCAACCCTTGTCAGGCAAGCGCAGGAAGCAGCAGCCGAGAATCTTTCATTGCAAATGACATGGTATAACAAAGGCCAGTTCCGGAAGGGGAATGGCTATGAAAAGGTCCAGATCGACTACATACAGCATAATGCGGCATCGTTTCTTAATTTGAGTCTTTTGCAGAAGGGCCCGAGTCAAAAAGGATTCATATTTCGAGATCTGGCGCCCCGGTTACCGCAACCGGCTAAGACGACTTCACGAACCCCCAAATATGAACCGGTATTACCCTTCAAGACGCGACCAGACTTTATCGGCCTGAAGGAGAATGAATTTGCTGGAAGCGCGGCGCCCTCGAACTCGAGACTGCTTGTCAATGAATTTCAACGCCGGGGTTTCGAGCGCCTGCGCCTTGGAAATGTCAACAGGTTTGTAAAGGAAGGGCGGCGAATTTTCATATTTGGGACTTCGACAGGTTTTACGTCTTATTTGGGATACAGGATTTTCAGGAATAGGACCATCGGAAGGCAACTGATAAATCTGGCAGGCGCCAAAACGGCTGAGGGCAGAGAGTTCAGGACAGCCGACTTTGACGAGGCACTGGCTTATGCAATCAGCATATCGCCGTGCGTCGTAAAGCCAGTGGACGGCAACCTCAACCTCGGAACGACTGTCAACGTCAATGCTTCCAATTTTTTGTCAGCGTGGAAGGCCGCAGAAAGGGAAACCGGTTCCCGCATTCTCGTTGAGCGCTTCGTGCGGGGGCAAAAAGCAAGATATCTTGTGGTGGACAACCAATGCGTGGCGGTACTTCAGGAAACCCAACCGTTTGTGGTTGGAGATGGACTCAATACAATTGCGACTTTGATTGACGAAAAAAACAAACTCAGGAATCACAACCCATATCTCAAGTCCTATCCAGTTGTTCTGGGACCACGCCAAATAGAATACCTGGCTCGATCAGCTCTGCGAGGTGATTCGGTCGTCAAGAATGGCCAATTTGTCGCCCTGCAGGACAGCCCGGACCTGACTGACGGTGGCGACACAATCGATATCACTTTGCAGGCGAATCCCAGGTTGAAGAGTCTTGCGGAAAGTATCACATCCTACCTTCCTGGCTTGGATATCGTGGGATTTGACGTGATTGCAAATGACCACTGCGCAGCCGGTGGCGGGGAAGACCATATATTTCTCGAAAGCAATATTCGGCCTGAAATCAAGCAGCATCATTTCCCCGTATATGGACGACCTATCGACTTGGTGCGAATTATCGCGGACTATTGCGAGCGCAGGGCCGAGCATGAATATGCCGCGCGAAAGCGAACAGAAGAAATCAAGACTGTGGCGCATTCGCGGGGCGCAATCAACACCACGCCAATTGAGAACTCCTATACCGGGGACGAAACTTTTGAGCCGCATCGCGAACTGTCAGAGAGACTAAGTGCGCATGGTTTCAAAAATTCAATGCTCGGGCCATTTTTGCTGGTCGAAAAGCATGAAAAGCGGATGTTGTTTCGCTGGGCCGACACGAGTTTTACGTCATATATATGCTGGTACCTCTTAAGCAGAAAACATCTGGGGAAAATTCTTATGAGCGATGCGGGGATTAGTGTAGCCGATGGCGTACTCTTGCCCAAAGATAACTATGAGGAAGCGCTTGAGCAGGTCAAAAGGCTAAGCCCTGCGGTTCTGAAGCCCGCTAACGGGAACAAGGGCAATGGGGTCAGCGTCAATGTGACTGCAGAAAATTTTGACGTCGCCTGGCAAGAGTTGCTCAAGCATGCAGAGAGTGAAATTATTGTCGAGCGTTTTTTTTCCGATGCCACTGAAATGCGTTACCTCGTTGTCGACGGGAAATGCGTTGCCGTTGTGCATCGTCTTCCACCCCACGTCATTGGGGACGGATCGAACAGCATTGAGAGTCTCGTGCGCTTGAAGAACATCAAGAGGAAGCTTAATCCCGACACGAGAAAAAGTCCGATTGAGTTGACACCTTTCAGGTGCGGTCTGCTTGCAGATAAGGGCCTGAGCCCAAAATCCGTGCCCGCTGCGGGCGAGAGAGTCATCATTGATCCGAAGGGCGGAATTTCCTCTGGCGGTGATGCCATGGATACCACAAGTGTGGTCCACCCCGGATATCGCAGAATCGCGGAACAGGTCTGGGAGACGCTTCCTCAACCTCATACCATAGGCGTCGACCTCTTCGCCCGCGACCACACAAAGGAACCGCATCCGGGAGACTACATTGTCATTGAAGGAAATACTTTTCCGGGATTTCAAACTCATTTGTTTCCTTCTTATGGCGAACCGATAGATGTTTATGCACCCATCATCGAAAGCAGCCTGCGACTACTCGAGATTTATTATTCAATTCCTCGTTGACAAGCCTCGCCAATACTGGAGCTCAATTTCACCTAAACACAATGGAGTTTGTGTTGGTCGGCAGCGTCGGCCCTATGCCGCGGTCTGTCTTCACGCGTTCCTCGTCATTGTCTTATGGTTTTCCAGCAGTCGAGAAGCTTAGCCCACAATGGCCACGGCCGACAGGCTTTCTGCCTAAGGGACTACGGTCACGGATGTCCCGATTGCAACTCTGCTGAAAAGATCGAGGATATCCTTATTGTACATCCTAAAACAGCCATATGAAGCGAAAGTACCTATCGTTTCAGGCCTGTTTGTTCCATGGATGCCATAGGTGCCATCACCCAACACAAGCACCGCTACGCCCAAAGGATTATTTGGTCCAGCCTTCACCAAAGCAGGAAGCCTGGGGTTGTCTTTCCTAATCTTTGGTGGCGGCGCCCAAGCCGGATTTAAGACTTTTCTGGAGATGGATGTGGAACCCGTCCATTCGCGGCCCTGGCGCCCCACGGCTATTTTATATTCGATAGCGTCTTTCCCGCCCTTCACGAACAACAACTTTCGCTCGGTAGTCTTGATAATAATGCGGCCAATTGAATATTCCTCAGAGGAACTTTCTGAAGGCCGGGCAGCGGAAGGTGCGACGCCCCCCGTCAGTAGGATGACCAATAGGATGATTTTCAACAAGAACCGGCTGTACATAGACTCACACTGACCCACAGATCCCTGCCGGATAAATCTATGAAAGAGTATCGAGGCTGTTTGGACCAAAGCCAGACAGCGCTACGCGCCAGCTGCTTCGCTCTACCTTGTTTCCTCGCAGCTCAATGGCTGAAAGGGCCTCGAAACAAGCAAACATTCCTGACCGTCATTCAATTTGACAGGAATTCAAACTCATCAATGCACCAAAAAGAGATTATTTTAAAGATGTATTTACCAATGTAGTTAAGTGATTTTTCACCAACCGCAACCTCGAGAGGAACGCCGGCATCGGAGACCAAATTTCCATCCGCAAAAGGAAAAACCCGCTATCTCATTGAGAAAACGGGTTTTTTTGGTTGCGGGAGCCAGATTTGAACTGACGACCTTCAGGTTATGAGGCTGGAATTATTTCCTGTTAGTTCTTGTAAGTTGTTGTTAATCATTGTTTTTCTTGTTTCGTCCGGTTGTAGAACTTTGCAGTAGGCATTACATATTTGTACGATCAACGCTGCAAATCCGGTGCAAAGTCATGCCAAGTCTCAAACTTACAGAAACCTTCCTCAAGTCTGTCGACCGCCCTGTTTTGGGAACGGTCCGCTATTGGGATTCCGAGATTAAGGGCTTTGTTGCCCACGTCCAGAAGACGACAACCACGCTCTACTATGACCGGGACAATCGCCGTCATCTCATTGGGAAGTTCCCAACAGTGAGGTTAGAGCGAGCCAGGGAAGCGGCCAGGGACTTGGATTATCGGATGCGTCGCGGCTATGCGCGGCATGTCACTCAGTCGAACCCGACGATCGGCGAAATGATGGAGCAGTACTGCTCGCGCCCGACACTACGCTCCGAGAAATACCGTCAGGCAGTTCGCCATTCAGTGGAAATTGATTTGAAGTGGGTCCAGAAGCGAGCGCTCGATATCACCCCAGAAATGTGCCGGGATATCCACCATAAGCTGGGAAAGCGCGGCCCTGTGGCGGCAAACGGCATTCTACAGTCGTTCAATACCGTCTGGAACTTCGCGCGGCGGATGGATCGGAATCTGCCGGAATCTCCTGGTGCTGGTTTGGAATGGTTTCCGGAGAAGAGGGCCCTCAATGCCCCGATCCGTGACCTCGCTGCCTGGAAACAGGCGGTTGATGAAATCGATAACCCCGTACACCGGGCGGCCTATATGTTTGCCCTGCTGACGGGTCTACGCCGGTCGGAAATCGAGAATCTGGAGTGGGACAGGGTTTCGGATGAACTTTACTTCCCGCAGACCAAAGCGGGCAGGGAGTTCTGGCTCCCGCTCACCGACGCTCACCACCGTATACTGCTCTCGGTTCGGGGTCTCGACGCTCGCTGGGTGTTTCCGTCCTATGGCAAGACCGGCCACATCGTCTGCTGGGATCACAAGCATGTTCCCGGCACGCTGCATTCTCTTCGCCATACCTTTGCAACCGTTGCTGTTGAAGCGGGTGTTCCGGAAGAAGTCGTCGGTCGTCTATTGAATCATTCGTCCAAGACGATTACGGGCCAGCGCTACGTGAAGCCAAAGCTGGATTTTCTGCGATCTGCCATGCAGATCGCCGTCGATGAACTGCAAAATCGACTGCAAACCGACCAGTTGGCTTAGGCGTGTGACATGTCAGGTATTCAAGGTTTGGGATACAGCCAATCCGAACTGAGAGAAAGCTTCAGAATGTCACCAACCTATTTTCCGCGGTAGCCGAATTTTACAAGACCTGTCCTCATCAGCACATACATTACGGCGAAGATGAGAAAGACAAAGCCGTTGGTGAGTGCTGCTAGGGCAAAAAGCTCCGGTCCGAGACCAAATCGCAATGAGCCCCAGGCTACCGAGGGTAGAGTTGGTATGGCGCCAAGGTTGTAGAATGAAATCTCGAGATTATTGAAGGCGAGAATGAAACTTATCAGGAAGGCGCCGAGAAGGCTGGGCCAGATGGTGGGCAGGGTAACTTCCCAGAAGCACCGCGCAGGGCGCGCGCCGAATACCATGGCCGCTTCATCCATCTGCCAGTCGTAACGGACGAGTTGCGACAGGATAATTAGAAATGAAAACGCAATTCCTTCTACCGCATTGGCGGCAATTGCCGAAAACATGTTTCCGGGCAGCCCAAGAATGCGGGAATTGAAAGCCAAGGACGAAATACCGATCAGTAGCTCCGCCACAAAAAGCGGCGAGAGGAAGATGACGATGATCAGCGTGCGCCGCTTTGACGGATACCGAAGAATTCCGATGACGCCAGCCGTAGCTATTGCAGTTGAAATGATTCCGCTTCCCACCCCAAGGATCAGGCTGTTGGCCAAAGCGTCCGCATAGAGCGAGTTGCTGAACAGATCGGCATAGGCTTGCGACGTCAGCGACAGGGGAAAGGGCCACACGATATCTTCAGAGAATGAAACGAAAACCACATAAAGTATCGGGGCGTAGAGAAAAACGTAAAGCAGGTTGAGCAGTCCCGCCATGGGCCTCCGCCGCCATTTCGCCGTGTTGTCGCTACCATCGATCACTATCTGCCTGCTCCCGTGAAACCGCTGCGCCGCAAATCAATGGTAAATTTCAAAACGGCGATGACAAGAAATGAGAAGATGAACATCACAACACTCATGGCTGATCCCAAAGCCCAGGTTCCGGTTTCGCCAAACTGCTGGGACAGGCTCATGCCGAAGGATGTGGCGTTTGGACCGCCGAGGAAGCGCGGAGTTATGGTAGATGCGAGGCATGGAATGAAGACGAGCACCGTTCCGATCGAGGTGCCGATCCAGTTCAGCGGCCAGGTTACTTCGATGAACGCACGAAATGGTCCAGCGCCATTTATTTTTGCGGTATCAAGCAAGGCAAAATCGAAATTCACCAGCGAGAGGTAAATAGCCGTGACCATGAAGGGTATGTAGAGGTAGATGTGGCCGATGGTGGCGGCGAACTGGGTGTACATCAGCAGTTTTATCGGAGCGAATCCTGCGAGTCCCAGCGACATGTTGATAAGGCCGCCAGGCCCAAGGATGCCTTGCAGGGCGGCAATGCGCAAAATGACACCGGTAAAAAACGGTGCGGCGAGCAAGAGCACCAGCAGCAGCCTGTAGCGCCCGCCATGCCTGGCTATGTAATAGGCGACCGGCCAGGCGAGCACGAGGCAAATCAACGAGGTCACTGCAGCGCTCACAACCGAACGGATGAGAAACGTGCGATAGGCAGCCTCGCCGAAGAGAACCCTGTAGTTGTCGAAATTCCAGTCCGCATAGAGCTCATAGCTCTCGGTTCGCCAGAAGCTGAACATGACCACGGTAAGCAGCGGCACGAGCAGTGTGACACCGATAAAAAGTGTTCCCGGTCCGGTGAGAAGAACAAAGGGCGTAAGAAAGTCGCGCCAGGTGCTGTCAGGTTTCATCACCGCTTTCCAATTATCCAAGCTTGAAGCTGGAGCCTGTGTCTTGCGACCAAAAGGCAAACACCAAATCGCCTGCGGCCAGTGTCATGTCGCGCGGGGAACCGCTTGCAACTATTTCCATCCCACCTTCGAGATCAACAAGGTAGTTTACGGTCTGGCCTTTGAAAATGATGTCGCGCAGCTTTCCTGGAATGGAATTGTGGTTTCCAGGTATCGCGGATTTCCTTGACGCGACCTCAATCTGCACATCCTCATGCTTGATCATGAAACGCACAAGCTCACCTGTTTTTGCGTCGCCCGCGTGAGGCACCACCAGTTTCTTGCCTTGCCAGGTGAACGCAAGGAAACCGCCGTTTACTTTGTCAACCTTACCTTCCATTTGGTTGGACTGGCCGACAAACCCCGCCACAAAGACTGTCTTTGGTTTCTGATAAACCTCTGTGCGGTTGCCTACCTGTTCAAAAACGCCATTGCGCATGACCGCAATTCGGTCGCTCATGGTGAGCGCCTCTTCCTGATTGTGGGTCACATAAATGAAAGGAATTTTCAGTTCCTTCTGATAGCGGCGAATTTCGATTTCCATTTCGGCTCTCAATTCGCGGTCGAGGTTAGCGAGCGGTTCATCGAGCAGAAGCAGGGCTGGGCGAGAAATCAACCCGCGTGCCAAGGACACGCGTTGTTGTTGTCCGCCAGAAAGTTCGTGGGGATAGCGGGCTTCAAGGCCTTGCAACCGTAAAAGTTGTATAGCCCAACTTAGCCGGTCGTCGCGCTGGGCCTTGCCAATGTTTTGCATGCGCAAGGGAAAGACAATGTTTTCAGCCACGGTCTTGTGTGGAAAGAGCAGAAAATTCTGGAACACCATGCCAATGCGGCGGTGATAGGGGGGCATGAAGGTAACATCCTGCCCTCCCACCATAACCCGCCCGGACGTTGGATGCTCCAAGCCGGCGATGATCCGCAACAGTGTAGTTTTGCCGGAACCACTAGGTCCCAACAGGGCGAAAAACTCGTCCTGCCTGATATCCAGATTGATCCCATCCACAGCCTTGACCGGCCCGAACTGCTTGCAAATGTCCTCAAGTGACAATGAAACAGTATCATCGTGCGAACTCATCGCGAATTGATCCGCCTTTGCATCCATTTTAGTTTAGAACCAATTCGCTGTTTGTGCTACGAGGCTTCCACGTCTGACCAGATGCGTTCCCATTTTTCAGGCGAGGACGGCTGGTCGAACATGTGCAACTGGCCCGCTTCGGCACTGCGGTCCTGGAAGTAGAGCTCGTTTTCATCCTTTGACAGGATGGTGCGCAGATCGACCACTCCGCCGTAGCCCGTGGAGCGGACGACACGGACATAGTTATCTTTTTCCAGGAACATGTTGATCCAGGCA
>JAEUMI010000303.1 GCA_016792825.1 Hyphomicrobiales bacterium | reverse complement strand
CCGATGAAATGCCCGATTTCCTTGACCATTGTAAATTCCGCGGGGCCTGGTGCCCAAGCTGCCGCGCTCCCTTGTAAGATTTGAATTGCCGCAAGCTCTAATGATCGTTGGACCAGCCTGCAAGTGACAGTAACAGGCACTTAACACGTCCAGCAACAAAATGGAATGAAATTATCCTACTCGTCTGTTTTGGAATGAAATTTCCACTGTGTTATGCAATTTGCGCATTGCGCTCCACACTTGCATTCGCTGCACTGCAACATAAACTTCACACCTAGCAGCCAGAATCATGCCCTTGAGGTAAGTCATGACCTATGATGCTATCGAACACCACCATATCCGCCGCCTTTGGCCAGCTGACATTGCCGCTTTCCGCCGGCATTTGAAGCGCCTTGATGCTGATACCCGCCAGGCGCGCTTCGGTTCGCCGGTGAATGATCAGTTTCTCGAGGCCTATGCGGATACGGCCCACCGTCTCGGCACGCTGATCTTTGGCGCCTACTACGGCAACGAAATAAGGGCATCGGCGGAATTGCGGTCGCTTGAAATAGTCGGCGAGGCCATGGCCGAAGCGGCGTTCACGGTTGAAAAGGATTACCAGGACAAGGGATTGGGATCACTCCTGATGAACCGGATCATCGTCGCGGCGCAGAACCGGAGCATCAGCCAGCTCCACATGATCTGCCTGCGCGACAATGACCGCATGCAGCATCTCGCCGGAAAATTCGGGGCCAGGCTCAAGATAAAATCCGGCGAAGTCACGGGCCGGATCGATCCCACCTATCCGACGCCGGTTTCAGTCTTCGAAGAAGCACTTGATGAGGCCCATGGCTTCATGACGGCCGTGCTGGACTGGCGGATCTAATTCTCCTTGGGCAGGTGAACCGAGGGAATCCACACATAGCCTTCATCGTCGATGATCATGCATTCGCGAAGCCCATGAGGCTTGTCGAGGCTGCCCGCCAGCACAGTCCAGCCGCCTCCCCTCGCGTTGGCTTCGGCCACGTCGGGATTTGAGCCGTAGATCCTGAGTTCAATACCAATGCCACGGGCTTCGGCACCCTGCAAAATTCCATGGAGTTCATTGTTCCTGTAGGTGTTGTCATGGTGAAACATGAAATCGCCGCCGTTCAGCTTCATGGCGGCAAAACGGTCATTGGCAAAAAAGGCCGTGGCGCCCAGCACGTCGGTGGCAAATTTAACGGCGCGGGGCACGTCCCTGACAAGCAGGTTGAAGCCGAGGCCGCGCAGGGAGCGGCCATAGTCGGGAGCGGAAACGGGCGGTTCGGCGTTGAGATCGCTGGGTTTCATGCCAGCATTTGAACGCTTTCGGTTGCTTCCTGTCCATTCCACTTCACGGTGCAGGCGGGAATCCGGTTTGCTTCGGAAACACCAAAGCGCCGCATGGCCAGAAGAAAGAGCACCGCCGCGTCAGAGACCAAGTCAGTCATGTCTTCCGCGTCTATATGCTCCTCAAGCATTTCGCTCAGGCGCTTGCCGGCCAGGGTGGTCATGGCATTGAGGTCCTTGAGCGGCAGGGAAATCGCAGTTTCCCAGCTTTCCAGCAAGTCGGCGTGGCTGATTTCGGCCAGAACATCGCTGCCGATCAGCAGGGGAAGATTGCCGCGGAGTTGAATTTCATGAACCCTTGCGTCGGCGCAGTCGTTGCCGGGGCAGGTCAGGGTGAAGACCGCAATTTCGTCTCGGGCCAGGATTTCGCTACGCATGGGGTACACCTTTTACAATTCAGCCAGTGTGCACTCTGATTGTTGCTGTTCCGTTAACCGTATTCATTCCGCCGCATGGCAGACGGCTTCGATATTGTTGCCATCGGGGTCAAGCACAAAAGCGCCGTAATAATTCTCATGGTAATGCGGCCGCAGGCCCGGCTTGCCATTGTCACGGCCCCCCGCTGCCAGGGCAGCGGCATGGAACTCGTCAACGGTTTTCCGGTTCTGGGCGGCAAAGGCAACATGGATTCCCGTTGCTGGCTCGCCGCCGGTCCCGATCCAGAAGAATGGCCGGTCGGAGCCAAAGCCCACATGACTGTCGCTGGTGCCCGTCATTTCGGGCGTCACTTCCATCACCGGGGCAAGGCCCAGCGGTTTCAGGGACTTCTCATAGAATATCCGCGAGACTTTCATATTGCTTACGGAAAACCCGATATGATCAAGCATTGACTGCGCTCTCCCGTGGTTACGGCTCAAACAGAATTTTCATAGGCCAGCTTTTGCCATGCCGCCTGATATTGGCCGAGATTGTTGAGGTTTTGCGACGCAATCGTGGTGAGCGCCAGCGGCACATGGGGCAAAACGCCATCCGGCATCAGGGCCAGGCAGGCGGCCCCCGCCGTCGTTCCATCGCGCAGGTCTGACGCCAGCACTCTTTGTCCCTGCCGCAATTGGGCCAGGACCTGCAGGAAAACCAGGTTCCTTGAAAATGGCCCATCGACGATGATGTCATGCTTCGATCCCAGGGCCGCGAGGCACTCCGCCACCATGAGGGCGCAATAAAGCGAGGCAAGGGAGGCTTTTTGTTCCGGCGTCAAAGGCGGAGTTCCGACAATCCTGCCGCGTCCGCCGGTGCGGGGAACCGGCCCGCCGCCATCGGAAAAACTTGGCAGGGCATAGGTCGCGGTTGCAATGAGATCCTGCACGGCCAACAAGGACGCCATATCTCCTGACGCGCCGCCGCTCACGATCTCAAATTCGCGGCCGCCAAAAAACCGGCCGCTGCCTACGCGGTTTCCGAATACATCGGTATTCGATACGGTATCCCTCTCTTCGATCAGGCTGGCAAGCCCGGTTTCCGTGTCAAAGCCGATGATCCAGGTGCCGGTTGAAAGCAGGGTGAATTTCTTCTGCCCGCCCGCGAGATAACGGAGATAATTCGCATTGGAGTCATGAACCCCCGCCAGAACGTTGCCGCGGCCGCGAAAGCCATTTCCCAAGAATTCACCGCGCAAGGTGCCAATCGTTTCCCAGGCCTTGGCCATGGGCGGAAACAAGGGTTCCCATCCCATGCGTTTCACCAGGGACGAATAGCCGCCGTCGCGGATGTTCAGGAGATGGGACTGGCAAGCCATGCCGGAAATCTCGGTGACCAGTTTTCCGCTCAGGCAATAGGCCACGTATTGGATCCACGGCACAACCGTCTTCACCCGCGCAAAATCCCGGGGGAATGCCTGCTGCTGCCAGAAGAGTTGCAGGCCATGGATCAGGGCCATGGGAAGCAGCGAGGAGTATACCTCATCAAAGGGCGGCTGCACCTTGCGGTAGGCCGCGATGATTTCCGGCGGCGGCTCGGCGTTGTAGTCCATGACCGGCAGGGCCAGAGAACCATCCTCGCCCAAGCAGGCAAGGGCCGCGCCATGGGCGGAGGTCACCACCGTATCAATGGGCAAAATGGCGTCGAGTTCAGGAAGGGCGCTGCGGCAGAGTGCGATGAGCGGGGCCGGATCGATGGCGCGGTAAGGCGGGCCATCATGGTTAAGGCTGGCAACCTTGCGCTCCGCAACCGGCCTGCCGTCAGGCCCAAACAGGACGATTTTGGTGTTGGTCTTTCCGGCGTCAATAACGGCAATTCCACGCGGCAATTGTAAATCCATCTGGGCTTTCCTATGATGCCCGCGACACTGTTAAATCAACGCCTTGAAGTCAATCCTTCACAACTGGAAATGAAATGAAAAAGCTGAAGCATCTCGACCTGCGCCGCGAGGTCATAGAGACCTGCCTGAAAATGAATGCGGACGGAATCAACCAGGGAACCTCCGGCAACGTCAGCGTGCGTTGCGATGAAGGATTTCTCATTACCGCTTCGGGAATTGTTTATGACAAGATGAAGCCCGCTCATGTCATTGAAATGGACCTTGAGGGCAATTATCGCGGGGACTATCTGCCCTCGACTGAATGGCGGATGCATATGGATATCTTCCGGGCGCGGCCTGAAGCCAAGGCCATCGTGCATGTGCATTCAACCTATGCAACGGCACTCGCCTGCCTGCGCCGGGAAGTGCCGGCGTTCCACTACATGATCGGGGTCACCGGCGGCACGTCCCTGCGCGTGTCCGATTATGCGGAGTTTGGCACCCAGGAACTTTCCGATACCATGCTGAAAGCAATGGAAGGGCGCACCGGCTGCCTGCTTGCCAACCATGGGCAGATTTGTTTTGGGCCAAGCCTGGCAAAGGCCCTGTGGCTGGCGGGCGAAATTGAGCACCT
>JAEUMI010000286.1 GCA_016792825.1 Hyphomicrobiales bacterium | reverse complement strand
AATTTCGGCGCGATACAGGGCTGGAATTCCGCATCGGTTTATCAAAAGGCCATTGCCATCATGGGCAAGAAGATTGACGGAAATTAAGGAGCAAAGAATTTCATGACCTCCAAATCAAATCTCGTGATCAATCCGCAGCGGCTATGGGACAGCATCATGGACACGGCAAAGTTCGGCGGCACGGCGAAGGGCGGCATCAAGCGGCTGACGGTGTCGGACGAGGACAAGCGGGTGCGCGACTGGTTCAAGGCGCAATGCGAGGCGCTGGGCTGCAAAGTGCAGGTTGACAGCGTGGGCAACATGTTTGCGACGCGGGCGGGAAAGCGGAAGGATCTGCTGCCGATAGCACTTGGCTCGCATCTCGATACACAGCCAACGGGCGGTAAGTTTGACGGCGTTCTGGGGGTGCTCGGGGCCCTGGAGGCGCTGCGCACGCTGGTGGACATGGGCTATGAAAGCAATGCGCCGCTGATGATCGTGAACTGGACCAATGAGGAGGGTTCGCGTTTCGCGCCGGCCATGCTGAGTTCGGGCGTTTATGCGGGCGTGTTCACGCCTGAGTTTGCCTATTCACGCGAGGACCGCGACGGCATCAAGTTCGGCGATGAGCTGAAGCGCATCGGCTACCTGGGAACTGAGCCTGTCGGCTCGCACAAGTTCCAGGCGATGTTTGAACTTCACATCGAGCAGGGACCAATCCTTGAAGCGGAAGAAAAAATGATCGGTGTCGTCACCGGCGTGCAGGGCATGCGCTGGTATGAGGTGATGGTGCACGGCCAGGAATCCCATACGGGCGCCACGCCGATGCTTCTGCGCAAGAACGCGCTGCTTGGCGCTTCACGCATGATCGAAGCCACTCACCAGGTGGGACTTGCGCATCTGCCGGGCGTTGCATCGGTTGGCCTGATCGAGAACCGGCCGAACAGCCGCAATGTGGTGCCGGGGGAAGTATTCTTCACGGTTGATTTGCGCCATCCCGATGAAGCGGTGCTGGACAAGATGGAGGCGGCTTTCCGCGCGGCGTTGGGGCCGATTGCCGAAGCGGAGAAGCTCACCTACGAAGAGAAATGCATCTGGAAATCGCCGGCGGTGAAGTTCAATGCGGAGCTTATTGACTGCGTGCGCAAGGGCGGTTCCCAGGCGGGATATAAAATGCGCGAAATGGCATCGGGTGCCGGGCATGATGCGGCCTATATCGCCAGGGTGGCGCCCACCACGATGATTTTTGTACCCTGCCTGGGCGGCATATCGCACAATGAGGCGGAGTCCACCACCTTTGATGAATGTGGTGCGGGTTCCCAGGTGCTTCTGAACGCAGTTCTTGAATATGACCAGAAATTCGCCTGAGCTGTCTGCCCGGGCGCGGGAGATTGCTCTGGAACTCACTTCATGGCCTTCGGTAACGGGAACGCAGGGAGAGGCTGCATTTGCGCAGCGGTTACAGGATTATCTCCGCCTAAAGGGGTTTGATGAAGGCATATCGCTTTCCGTTGACGCAGGGCCAAACCCGCGCGGTAATATCGCGGTTCTGAAGCGCGGCCGTTCTGCCCGCACAGTCGTTCTGACCGGCCATTTCGATACTGTCTCCTACGATGACTACGGTGCGCTCACCGACTTGGCGCTCGATGCGGAAGCGCTTACCATATCCATCACTAGCAGGCTGCGGAAAAGCGGCGAAAACAAACTCGCCATGCGGGATTTTGAGAGCGGAGAGTTTCTCGCGGGGCGCGGGCTTCTCGACATGAAGGCCGGATTGGCTGCGGGGCTTGCCGCCATGGAGGCGTATGCAGGGGATGCCTCAATTCTGTTCCTAGCGGTTTGCGATGAAGAGGAAACGTCGGCTGGCGCCCGGGCCGCGGCACCTGCCTTGAAAAGCCTGGAAAAGGAGCTCGGCCTTGAAATCAAACTGGTCATCAACCTCGATGCCATTTCGGATCAGGGAGATGGATCGAGCGGCCGTGTGGTCACTTTAGGATCAATCGGGAAACTTCTGCTGACCGCTTTCGTTCACGGCAAGCAAACCCATGCCGGATATCCGCAGGACGGGGTGAACGCAGCCTATGTCGCGGCAGAACTCTTGACGGAATTTGAACTGTTGCCGCTGCTTTCCGAGCGCACGGGTGATGAACTGGCAGCGCCCCCGACAGCGCTGCACGCAAAGGATTCAAAAGCCGGCTACAATGTCACCACGCCGCAGCAGGCCTGGGTTTACTGGAACACCCTGCAGCACCAGAGAACGGCCGGTGAGGTTTTCGAGATTGCGATGGAGCATGCGCGGCGCGCCGTGGAGCGGGCAAAAGCGCGTACAGGTCAAGACATCGATGTGATCAGCTTTGCGGAACTCAAGAGCAAGCAGGCTTACAGCCTGCCGAAGCAGGATGCGTCACTCAACTTCCCGGAACAGTCGCGGCTGGCGACACGCGCCCTCATCGAGAGTCTCGGCATAACCAGGCCCACGGTTGTCATGGGGTTTGGCTCCATTCCCTATTCGGCGGTGTCGCTCAGGGATGAAAGTTTACGCGCCACGGTTTCCGAAGCTGTTCAACCCTTCGGCCTTGGTTCGGTCAATTATTTCGCCGGCATTTCCGACATGAGCTTCTTTGGCGAGGCATCAGGCGATCTTTCGGTGGTGGCCTCCAACACGCCGATCTGGGGAACGAGTTTCACGCTGGCTGAACCGGCGGGTTACCCTTGCATCAATATCGGCCCCTGGGGGCGGGATTATCATCACTGGCTGGAACGCCTTCATGCGCCTTACGCATTTGAGACGCTTCCCAAGGTTCTGCTCGCGGTGATTGATGCGGTGTCCAAGAAAGGCTAGAGAGCCTCAACCCATCAACAGGAGAGAGCAATGAGCATTACAAGAATCGGCGCGGGCAAGCGCATGAGCGAAGCGGTCATTCATGGCGGCAAGGCCTATCTCGCCGGATTTGTGGCGGATAAAACCGTCGGCAAGTCCGTCAAGGAGCAGACTGCCGATATCCTGGCGCAGATCGACGCGACGCTGAAGCAGGCCGGCACCGACAAGACGAAAATCCTGAAAGCCAACATCTGGCTCACGGATATCGGCAAATGGGCTGAGATGAACGAGGCCTGGGATGCCTGGGTTGTTGCCGGACAGACGCCGGCGCGCGCCACGGTGGAAGCCAAGCTTGCCGGCCCCGGCCTTGACGTCGAGATCATGGTAGAAGCTGCCATCTGACGAATTCCTGCTTAACTTATTGGAATGGCGTGTTTTTTGCAATGACGGCCCGCATGTGGAACCTTCCGTACTGACGGTTGTTAACTATTAACAATTGGTTAGCTGGGGGTCACATTGCGGCCATAAAAGGCCCTATGTTGCGTCGCAGCATGAAAGAGAGGGTCTGTCATGAAGCATGTGGTTTTAGGCGTTTTGATGGGTTTGCTTACCCTGGGCGGTTTCGATTCCGGGGTGGAAGCAAAGTCAGCCAGCGGCGTTGCCTCCTATTACAAATCCGGCAGGCAAACCGCCAATGGTGAGCGCTTCAATCCCAATGGGCTGACAGCCGCACACCGGACCCTGCCTTTCGGCACAAAGGTCCGGGTGACCAACATGCGGAATGGAAAAACCGTCGTGGTGCGGATCAACGACCGGGGGCCCTTTATCCGTGGCCGGGTGATTGACCTGAGCCTGGGTGCGGCAAGGATTGTGGGGATGACCACCTCGGGCGTGGTGAAAGTCAGCTATTCGGTGCTCAACTAAGCCACTTCATTACTAACAGATTCTTGCCGTAACCGTTTTTCTTAACCATGCTTGTTGAAGAATTGCCGCTTCTTACCCGCCATTAACACTCCACGCTCTAATGCTTCTTGAAAAATAGTGGGAAGTGTCACGTGGAAGCCAAGGACGATACCAACCAGCGGACCGAAATCCCGGCGCGCAAGTGTGTTTTGATCGTAGATGACGACCCGCTCATTTGTGACGTGCTGGCCAGCCTGTTTGCCAATCTGGGCTACGAAACCGTAACGGCCGAGGATGGCGAGGCAGCCTGTGACCGCATCGCAAGTTCAAATCTGGTTCTGGCCGTCGTCGACCTGAACATGCCCAAGCTGGATGGCTTCGGCCTGCTCCGCCATATCCGGCAGCATCCGCGCACCGTCGATCTGCCGGTTATCATTTCCACCGGCTATGACGACCGCAAGTCCATTGAAGAGGCCTACCGCCTTGGCGCCTCATCCTTTGTCACCAAGCCCATCAACTGGGCGCAGTTCGGCTATCACGCGCAATTCGTCATCCGAAACGGTGAAATCGAGCGGGACCTGCGCCGCGCCGAGGCCGAAGCGGTTGCCGCCAGCAAGATGAAAAACGGCCTGTTCAGGATCCTGAGCCACGAGCTCAAGACACCGCTCATTGCCCTCATCGGCCTGACCGATGTCCTGGCGGAAGCGCTGAAGGACAAGGTCGAGGCGATTGAAGCCGAGCAGCTCGGCCACATTGTCGGCGCCTCGCAGCGCCTCAACCGCCTGATCAGCGATATCCTGGTTCTGTCCAAGTCGTTTTCCGGTGCCGCAAGCCTGCGTGTTTCCAATGAAAACATGACCGACCTGCTCGATGACAGCATCATCGGGCTGGAGGCCAACGCGAAAGCCAAGGGCATCAAGATCAAGATCGCGCGGCCAGGCAAAGGCCTGACGCTCCGCTGCGACAGCCAGCTGCTGCGCCAGGCCATCAAGAAGCTGGTCGACAACGCCATCAAGTTTTCACCGGAAGGCGGCACGATTGAAATCTGGGCCCACCGCAAGCCTGATAATTCCACGGTCATTTCGGTGCGTGACAACGGGCCGGGCATTTCGCCTTCAAAGCTGGAGGAATGCCTGCTGCCGTTCATTCAGGAAGACATGTCCTATGGCCGGCCCGCCGACGGCCTGGGCCTTGGCCTGCCCATTGCGAAAGCCATCGCCGAGGCCCATGGCGGCGAACTCATCTGCCAGAGCACGCTCGGGGAAGGCACCGTTGCCGCCGTGTGGATTCCCAACCTGGCTGTCCCGGTCACCAAGGCCGCCTGAGCCATCCAATTCTGACATGATTGTGGCCAGCCGTCGCATAGGGCGGCGTTTGTAACAATTCCAATTCTCTGACAGACTGCCTTTGTGAAGCAAGTTGTTATCGGCAAAGTCGTGCAACTTTGCCGCAACGTGCTTTGTGGAGGAGATATCATGAAAGTTGTTTTTACCGACGATCACCGGCTGCAGTTCGCGCAAGGCGAAATATCGGGCGGCGAATTCGTCACGCCCTTCGAGCGGCCCTCGCGCATGGAATATATCCTGCGCGAACTCAAGGCGCGCAAGATGGACAATATCATTCCGCCCAAGCCCCTGGACATGAAGGCGGTGGCGCGGGTGCACGACAAGGGTTTCCTGAAATTCCTGGAATCGGCCTGGCGCGAATGGACCAAGGCGGGCTATCGCGGCGAGATCGTGCCGACGGGTTTTCCGGCGCGCAGCATGCAGCAGCGCTGCCCCAAGCATATCGACGGCAAGGTGGGCTATTACATTCATTCGGTCGAGACCTGCATCACGGCGGGCACCTGGGGTGCGGCCTGCGCTTCGGCCTCGGTGGCGCTCACGGCGCAGAAGCTGATCGCGGGCGGGGAAAAATCTGCCTTTGCGCTGTGCCGGCCGCCGGGGCACCATGCCCATGACGATCTTTATGGCGGCTATTGCTTTTTGAACAATGCGGCCATCGCCACCCAGGCGTTCCGTGATTCAGGAGCGGCGCGGGTGGCCATTCTTGACGTGGATTTTCACCACGGCAATGGCACGCAGGACATTTTCTATGAGCGCAATGACGTGCTGTTCTGCTCGCTCCATGGCGAGCCGGAAACGGCCTATCCCTATTTCCTCGGCTTCAAGGACGAGACGGGGGCGGGGAAGGGCGAAGGCTACAATTTCAATTATCCGCTGCCGGAGGGATGCACCTATGACAAGTGGAGCAAGGCGCTGGGCCAGGCCTGCGGGAAGGTCAAAGCCTTCTCGCCTGACGTGCTGGTGGTTTCGCTGGGCGTTGATACCTACGAGAAGGATCCGATCAGCTATTTCAAACTGAAGTCGGCGGATTTCCGCGATTATGGGCGGCGTATCGCCAAGCTCAAACTGCCCACGCTATTCGTGATGGAAGGCGGCTACGCCATTGAAGCCATCGGGGTGAACACGGTAAATGTGCTGGAAGGCTTCCTGGATGCGTGACCCGCGCTATGACGTGCTTTTCGAGCCGGTGAAGATCGGGCCGGTGACGGCGAAGAACCGGTTTTACCAGGTGCCGCATTGCAATGGCGGCGGCTACCGGGATCCAACGGCCGCGGCCGAGATGCGCCGGGTGAAATCGGAGGGCGGCTGGGGTGTGATCTTCACCGAGCAGGTGGAAATCCATCATACATCGGAGATCACGCCCTTCATCGAACTGCGCATCTGGGACGAGGACGACATGCCGGGTCTCACAAGGATGGCCGATGCCATCCATTCCAACGGGGCGCTGGCCGGCATTGAACTGGCCTATAGCGGAACCAATGGCCCCAATCTTTACACCCGCGAAGTGCCCATGGGGCCAATGCACAGCCCGATCCTGACCTTCACCAGCGATCCGGTGCAGGCCCGCGCCATGGACAAGCAGGATATCAAGAACCTGCGGCACTGGCACAAGCTGGCTTACCGCAGGGCGAAGCGCGCCGGCTTCGACATCATGTGCCTTTACGGGGCGCATGGCTTTGGCATTCTGCAGCATTTCCTGTCGCGGCGGACCAACCAGCGCAGCGACGAATATGGCGGCTCGCTGGAAAACCGGGCGCGGCTGCTGAAGGAATTGCTGAGTGATGCGCGCGACGAGGTGGGCGACACATGCGCCGTGGCGGTGCGGCTTTCGCTTGAAGAACTGGGTGAGCAGGGATTTTCCAACGCCGAACTCCGTGATCTGATTGGCCTGCATGCGGAGCTTCCCGATATCTGGGATTTCGCCCATGGCACCTGGGAGGCCTGCTCCGGCACTTCGCGCTTCAAGCCGGAAGCGGCCCAGGAGGATTTGATCCGCGGCATCAAGCAGCTGACACCGAAGCCGGTGGTGGGCGTGGGCCGCTTCACATCGCCGGATCTGATGGTCCGCCAGATCAGGCAAGGCATCCTGGATTTTATCGGCGCGGCGCGGCCATCCATCGCCGACCCATTTTTACCGAACAAGATCGATGAAGGCCGGATTGAGGATATCCGCGAATGCATCGGCTGCAACATCTGCGTGACGGGCGACATGACGGGTTCCCTGTCGCGCTGTACGCAGAATTCATCATTCATGGAGGAGTGGCGGAAAGGCTGGCATCCCGAACGGATCAAGCCGAAGGCGACGGATACAAAAGTGCTGGTTGTGGGAGCGGGGCCGGCGGGGCTTTCGGCCGCGCACAAGCTGGGACTGCGCGGCTATGAGGTGGCGCTGGCCGAGGCCGGGACGGAACTTGGCGGGCGGGTGGCGCGGGAGTGCCGTTTGCCGGGGCTTTCCGCCTGGGGACGGGTGCGGGATTACCGCGCCGGCCAGATCGGCAAAATGAGCAATGTGAATGTCTACCGCGACTCGAAACTCTCCGCTGATGACATTCTGGAGTTCGGTTTTGAGCATGTAGCCATTGCAGCGGGTGCCACATGGCGGCGTGACGGCATTGCCCGCTACAATCTCCTGCCGATTGTGATCGACGCGGCAATGCCGGTATTCACCCCCGACGACCTGATGGATGGCCAGCGGCCCATTGGCCACGTGGTGGTCTATGATGACGACCATTACTACATGGGCAGTGTGCTGGCCGAACTTCTGGTGCAGAATGGCAACCGCGTGACCTTCCTAACGCCTTCCGCCAAGGCAGCGGAATGGAGCTTCAACACCCTGGAGCAGGGGTTGATCCAGTCACGGCTGCTTGAACTCGGTGTCGAGGTGCGGGTGACGCGTGCCGTAACCGAAGTAAAGGCAGGCAGTGTTGCTGCAAGCTGCACGTACACAGGAAGGGTGGAGGAGATCGCCTGCGACGCGGTGCTGATGGTGACGTCGCGGCTGCCCAATGACAATCTCTACACGGATCTTATGGCGCAAGAGGCCAAATGGGCGGATTGTGGCATTCAATCGGTGAAGGCCATCGGGGACGCACAAGCGCCGGCGGCCATTGCCTGGGCCACCTATGCAGGGCACCGCTATGCGGAGGAGTTCGAGACGGCCGACACCGGTGATGCATTGCCATTCAAGCGGGAAGTTGCGGGGTTGAAAGACTGAGATGGGAAAACTGACTGTGGCCATTACGCAGATGGCATCGGACAACGACTGGAAGAAGAACTGCGACAAGGCGGAGAAACTGGTGCGCGAGGCGGCGGGGCAAGGGGCCCAGCTCATTTTGCTCCAGGAGCTTTTCGACGGGGATTATTTCTGCATCGAGCAGCACACCCGGTTTTTCAAGAACGCCCACGAGATTGCGCATCATCCGACGGTTGCACGCTTTGCGGCGCTGGCAAAGGAATTGGGCGTGGTGCTTCCGATCAGCGTATTCGAACGCGCCGGACAGGCACATTACAATACCACGGTGATGGCGGATGCGGATGGCAAGCAGCTTGGCATCTACCGCAAGTCGCATATTCCCGACGGGCGCGGCTACCAGGAAAAATTTTATTTCTCGCCGGGAGATACGGGGTTCAAGGTCTGGGACACGGCGGTGGGCAAGGTGGGGCTTGGCATATGCTGGGACCAGTGGTTTCCGGAAGCGGCGCGCGCCATGGCGCTGATGGGTGCCGAAATCCTGCTCTATCCCACGGCCATCGGTTCGGAACCCGGCGATCCTTCCTATGATTCCAGCAATCACTGGCAGAACGCCATGCGGGGCCATGCGGCGGCCAATATCATGCCGCTGGCGGCCTCCAACCGGGTGGGCCGGGAAGCAGCGCCCGACGGACGGGCGGACACATTCTATGGCCGGTCCTTCATTGCCGACTGTCATGGCGAAAAATTAACCGAGATGGATCGCGTCGAAGAAGGGGTGCGGCTGCAGAGTTTTGACCTGGCGGCCGTTGGCGAATTGCGCCGGACCTGGGGGGTGTTCCGCGACCGGAGGCCCGAACTTTATGGCAGTCTGTTGACAATCGATGGTAAATTGCGCTTTTCCGCCACATAGTTAGCTGGATTGCGACAATCTGACGCCGCAATCCCCGCCTAGCCTGGCTTCATGGAGAAACCGGGTTTTCTCATTCAGCACTTCATGATTGCGGGTCTGCTTGCCGCCATTGGCGTCGTCGTCCTTGCGGGCCAGTCCCAGGCTGGCAACCGCTATTGCACCTACTATCCGGAAGACCCCAACTGCTTCGATGCGATTTATGGCCAGGGCGCTTCGCCGGCGCTGGGCGATGAAGACGGGCAATTCGAGGATGGTACATTCAGCTTTCAGCCACCTGCGCCCCGCCCGCGGGCGAAGTCCGTCACATCTTGCGAAATCATTGGCCGGGCCTTGCGCCGGCACGGTTACCGCCAGGTGCGCCCGGTGGATTGCGGCGACGTTGATTACAAGTATGTGGCCTACCTCGGTTACCAGCGCTACCTGCTGCAGGTGAACGCCCGCAACGGCGCGATCGTTCACGAAATCAATTATTGAGCACCGGGCGCTTTTCCTTAGCCGTGTACCAGCCGCCCAAGGCCTTTTCATAGGCCAGGCCGGCGCGGAAAACGCGGGCGTCATCCCAGGTTCGGCCGACGATCTGAATTCCGGTGGGAATGCCATGCTTCGTATGGCCGGAGGGAACGGCCAGCACCGGGCAATTGTGCAGCATGTTGAACTGCGCGGTCATGATCCAACCGTATTCGGCATCGGCCTTTTTGCCGTTGACGGTGAAGGCCTGGTCCCAGGGATCATGGTCGGCTTTCACAGCGGCGAGATTGTTGGTGGGGCAGATCAAAACATCATGGGCAGCAAGGATTGGCCCCAGTGTCTGATACATGGTGTGGATGCGCTCCCACGCCTTGTGGACATCATTGATCCCCGTATTGCGTTCCACGGCATCCGCCGTTTTCAGGGCATAGGCGGTCATCAGGCGGGCATTCTTTTCGCGGTGCCAAATCGTCTGGCGGCCGAAATGCATGGCGTTGTACCAATGGAAGCAATCGAGGTCGACTTGCGGCGTCCAGCCGAGATCGACTTCATTGACCTCGGCGCCGAGGCCGCGAAACACGGCAAGTGCCGCCAGGGTATTCCTGCGCACTTCCGGATCCACTTCGACATAACCGAAGTCGAGCGAATAGGCGATCTTCATGCCCCTGATGCTTTCGGCCTTCACGGGAAGCCTCACACGGTTGCGGAGCGAGTCGTGATCGAGGGGGTGCGGCCCCGACGTTGTGTTCTGCATCAGGGCCGCATCGGCAATGGTCCGGGTCATAGGACCGCAATGGTTGAAACGGTCAAAATTTCCGGGCGGGCCATCGGGATTGCGGCCGTGCGGCGGCTTGAAGCCCACGACGCCACAGGCAGACGCGGGGATGCGGATGGAGCCTCCGATGTCGGTGCCGGTGGCAAGGGTTGTGAAGCCTGCGGCCAATGCCGCGCCGGAACCGCCGGAAGAGCCTCCTGGGCCATAATCGAGGTTCCAGGGGTTTCGCGTGATGCCCCATATGCGTGAATGGGTGACACCGGAGAGGCAAAACTCCGGCGTTGTGGTGCGGCCAAAAATGATGGCGCCGGCTTTTTCCAGACGCTCGATCTGGGGATCGGAATGATCATCAATGTTGCTGGCGAAAATCAAAGAGCCATGGGTGGTGCGTTTGCCTTTGACCCTCTGGGCATCCTTGACCAGCAAGGGAATGCCTTCGAGGGCGCGCGGCTTGAAGCCGCGTTTCGCGTAAAGCTGCTCTGCCGCTTTTGCCTTGACGAGGGCTTCATCGAAATAGCAGTCGGCGAGGCAGTTTATCTCTTTGTTCAGTTTCCCGCTGCGCGCGATCTGCGCTTTCAGCAGCTCAACGGGCGAAGCCTTGCGGGCCTTGAACAGCTTCAGAAGCTCCGTTGCAGAAGCATAGGCCAGATCAACATTGGTCATGGACAATTTCCACGGATTAGAGTTAGGCAGGAGTTTGAACCATAATGAGGGAACTAGTCCATGGCCGGGAAGCTTGAGGGTCGCGTTGCATTGGTCACTTCGGCGGGGCAGGGCATTGGCCGGGCCTCGGCCATTGCGCTGGCGCGGGAGGGGGCAAAGGTTTTTGCCACCGACATCCGGGAAGAGCTGTTCATGAACATTTCCAAGGAACACCCCGGCATTACCGGCTTTAAACTCAATGTTCTGGAGCAGGCGGCGGTGGATGCGGCTTTAAAGCGCACCGGCCCCATCGACATCCTGTTCAACTGCTCAGGCTTTGTGCACAACGGCACGGTGCTGGACTGCGAAGAGAAGGATTGGGACTTCTCCTTTGACCTGAACGTCAAGGCCCATTACCGGATGATCAAGGCCTATCTCCCGGGCATGCTGGCAAAGGGCAAGGGCAATGTCATCAACATGGCATCGGTTGCCTCTTCGGTGAAGGGTGCTCCCAACCGCTTTGTCTATGGCGCCAGCAAAGCCGCGGTAATCGGGCTTACCAAGGCCCTGGCGATAGATTTCGTGAGCAAGGGCATCCGCTGCAATTGCATTTGCCCGGGAACGGTGGAAACGCCATCGCTTTACGACCGGATGCGGGCCCAGGGGGATGTTGAAAAGGCGAAAGCGGCCTTTATCGCACGCCAACCCATGGGGCGCATGGCGCAGCCTGAAGAAATAGCAGAGATGGTTGTTTATCTGGCAAGCGAGGACACGGCCTTTATCACCGGGCAGGCGCTTGTCATCGATGGCGGCTGGTCGATTTAATCCTTCGCAACCACCCCATTGGCAAGCCGAAAAATTCCCCATAGGATAGTATTTTAATCGTCTGGAACAAGACGAAGGGGAGAAAGCTAAATTGGCAATTGGCAAGACTGCCATTGAGGCAGTCGGCGTTACAAAGATATTCCAAAGCTCGGGCCAGGACAGCCTCAAGGCGCTGGACAATGTTTCCGTCACGATTGGCGAAAACGAGTTCTTTACCCTTCTCGGCCCTTCGGGCTGCGGGAAAACCACCCTGTTGCGGCTGATTGCCGGATTTGATTTCCCAACCGATGGGCAAATCCTGCTGCATGGAAAAGACATTGCGCCACTGCCGCCATTTCAGCGGCCGGTCAACACGGTGTTTCAAAATTACGCGCTGTTCCCGCACATGACAGTTGGCCAGAACATCGGTTTCGGACTTGAAATGCAGGGCAAGCCGAAGGCGCAGGTTGAGGCGCGGGTGGCCGAGATGCTGCGCCTGGTGCAAATGGAAGAACTCAAGAACCGGCGGACCAGCCAGATTTCCGGCGGCCAGCAGCAGCGCGTGGCGCTGGCGCGGGCCCTGGCGCCGGAGCCCAAGGTTCTGCTTCTCGACGAACCGCTTTCCGCCCTTGACTACAAGTTGCGCAAGGAAATGCAGATCGAGCTGAAGCGGCTGCAGAACGAGACGGGCATCACCTTCATCTTCGTGACGCATGACCAGGAAGAAGCGCTGACCATGTCGGACCGCATTGCGGTGATGTCGAAGGGCCAAATTCTTCAAGTGGGATCCCCCCGCGATATCTATGACCGGCCGGCGGTGCGCTTTGTGGCGAATTTCATTGGCGAAACGAATTTCCTCGAGGGCAAGGTTGTTTCAACCGCCAAGGGCCAGGCCAAGATTGCGCTTGATGCGGGTACCACGATCACTGCTTCGCTTGGCGACGGCGCCAAGCCATCGGGCAAAGTGACGGTTGTGGTGCGTCCCGAACATGCAAGCCTTGTTGCGGCATCAGGCAAGGCGACACTTTCAGGAAAACTCGAAAACATTGTCTATTTCGGAACGGACACGCACTACCATGTGAAGCTCCATGGCGGCAGCGAGTTCACGGTCCGCCACCAGAATGTCCACGCCGGCGCCCTGGCCTTTGAAAAGGGCGACAAGGTGGGCGTGCTGTTTGGCGCCGATGCAGCCCGTGTGCTGAGGGATTGATGGCAACGCCGCGCGAAATCGCCGTGGCGGCGGAACGGCAGGACATCCGCAACAGGTGGCTCTTGTCTTCTCCCGCCCTGGTGATCATCGCACTTGCGGCAATCGGCCCTTTGTTCGTGATGCTGCTCTACTCCTTCATGCTCAAGGGTGATTACGGCGACGTAAAGGCATGGCAGTTTTCGAGCGATGGCTGGTTTGGCGTTTTTCTGCAGCGCGATATCTTCGATGACACGCTGACTCTGGCCGATGCCCACGTCACGATTTTCTGGCGCTCGGTCAAGCTGTCGCTGATGACGACAGTGGTCACGCTTTTTCTCGGATTCCCGACCGCTTATTTCATTGCAACGCGCCCGGCCAAGCAGCGCGACATCTGGCTTTTCCTGGTGACCATTCCGTTCTGGACCAACATCCTGATCCGGACTTTCGCCATGCAGGAGGTGATCCGCAACGAAGGCATCGTCAATAGCGCGATGATCTGGATCGGGATCATCGATGCGCCTATCCAGATCATGTACACGGACTGGGCCATCCTGTTCGGCATGGCCTATGTCTACCTGCCGCTGATGGTGCTGCCCCTTTACGCCAGCATGGAGAAGATTGATTTCAGGCTGGTGGAAGCGGGCTATGATCTTTATGCGACGCGGCTCCAGGTACTGCGCCGCATCATCATTCCGCTGGTGAAGCCCGGCATCATTGCAGGATCCATCCTGGTGTTCATCCCTTCGCTTGGCGCCTATGTAACGCCGCGGGTGCTGGGCGGCGGCAAAAACATGATGCTCGGCAATCTCATCGAGCTGCAGTTCGGCCAGGGGCGCAACTGGCCGCTGGGCGCGGCGCTGTCGATCACGCTGATGATCATCGTGACGCTCGCCCTGCTCGTCTACGTGAAAAACGCCTCCAAATCCGGAGGCGGCCATGGCTAGAACATTTTCCGTGAGGACCCAGCCGGGCTTCACCTTCATCGCAATGCTGTGTTTCTTCCTGCTCTACCTGCCGATCGCGACGCTGGTGGTTTACGCCTTCAATTCGGGGCAGTCGGTTGCGGTCTGGGAGGGCTTTTCATTCCGCTGGTTCGAGTCGGCATGGAACAACCGGGCCATCCAGGAAGCCTCATTGCGCTCGATCTTCATCGCCACGTTCGCGGCAACCGTTGCGACACTGGTGGCCACAATGGCGGCGCTAGCCACCACGCGGACGGCGCCCTATCCCGGCCTCACCTTCAAATACGCCTTCATCAACCAGCCGCTGATGGTGCCCGAAATCGTCACGGCCGTTGCCCTGCTCATCGTTTTCTCGCGCATCAAGGTGTGGACCGGGTATTCCGGCATTGCCTATCTGCTGGCCGCCCATACGGCGTTCTGCATCCCCTTTGCCTACCTGCCGATCCGGGCGCGGCTGGAAAACATGGACCTGACGCTGGAACGGGCCGCCGCCGA
>JAEUMI010000282.1 GCA_016792825.1 Hyphomicrobiales bacterium | reverse complement strand
GACCTTCGCCTTGGGCGCCAGCTTCTGGATTTCTTCAGCCGCGCTGGTCGAGTGGCCAACCGTCAGGCCCATATAGTCGGGGGTGAGGGGATTGCTGATGTCGACGAGGATTTTTCCGGCAAGGCCACCGGCAGCGGCAATCGTTTCAGCCGCCGCATCAAACGGAACCGCGAGGACGATAACGTCGGCCTTGCTGGCAGCAGCCGCAAGTCCTTCACCCTTGACCCGGGCGCCGAGTGCCTTGGCGGTTTCTTTCGCCCTGGCAGCGTCACGCGAACCGAGGGTTACGTCGTATCCTCCTGCCGCGAAAACCGAAGCAAGGCCCTTGGCCATGTTGCCGGTGCCGAGAATTGTGATGTTCATGTGAGTATCTCCTGGGAGGCACCCCAATGGCGCCCATTGATCGTCAAATGGACCCGTTCCATTAAAATGATAATCCGGCTATTTTGCAGTTCATTCCTTCCAAAATGGAAGGAATAACCTTACCAGCCCTGATCCCAGGCCGGTTCGCCCTGGAAACGCTGGACCACGAAATCCACGAATACCCGCACTTTGGTGGCGAGATGGCGGTTCGGCGGATAAAGCACGAAGATGCCAAGCGCCTGATCCTCGAAGGCCCGCAGCAGGGGCTTCAGCCTGCCCGCCCGGATTCTGGGGCCCGCCATGAAACTGGGCACCCGGGCAATTCCCAACCCGGCCTCCGCCGCCGACAGGCAGGCATCGGCACTGGAGAAGCGCAGGCGTCCCACGACTTTGACGGTGTTGGCTTCGCCGCTTGTGTCCACCCGAAAATGCCAGACCAGCGGATCGCGAAAATTGCTGTCGATGATGCAGTCGTGGCCCGCAAGATCAGCGGGCGTCTCCGGCGTGCCGCGCCGCGAAAGATAGTCCGCCGAGGCGGCCAGCACGATCCGCGCCCCGCACAGCTTGCGCGCGATCAGACTGGTGTCAGCCGGCGTGCCGATCCGCACAGCTGCATCGAAGCCTTCATCAACCAGGTTGACCACCCGGTCCGAGAAACTGACATCAAGGTCGATGTCGGGATATTGGCTTGCGAAATCGATGAAGGCCGGAGCCAGTTGGGTGGTTCCGAAGGACATGGGCACGGTGAGGCGCAGGCGGCCGCTGGCGCTGCCGGACCGGTTCTTCACTGCTTCATCGAGGGCGTCGAGTTCCTCAAGCACCAGCTTGATGCGCTCGAGATAGGCCTGGCCGACTTCGGTGGGCGAAAGCGAGCGCGTCGTGCGGTTGAGCAATCGGACGCCCAGGTCCGATTCAAGCCGGGAGACGAGTTTTGACGCCTGGGCGGATCCGGTTCCGAGGCGGGCGGCCGCTTTGGCGAAACTGCCCGTCTCCATCACAGCAACGAACATGCGTTCGCATTCCAGCCGTTGCATGTGCCCTCTCCCTGCTTCGACTGGATTATGATGCCGGAGGTAGCGGAAAGCAAACCTGGCTCATGCGGCGCGCCGGATTGAACGGCGTCAATCAGGGCTAGGCAATGATGCCAAAGAACCCGGCGTGCTGGATTGGACTTCCACGAAGCGGCCGGCAATCAGCGAGATGAGATAGAAGCCCAGCTTCGGGTTCTGGTAATAGGCCTGGTACAGCGTGCTGTCATCGACCGACAGAAGCCGGCAGTCCGTGGCGGCAACCGCC
>JAEUMI010000268.1 GCA_016792825.1 Hyphomicrobiales bacterium | reverse complement strand
ATCCTCGTTGTTCAGCGGCCCGACCGAAAGGCTCCACCATCGCGCCGCAAGGTCTTTGGCGGAGATTTTGTAAACGCATCCCGAGAGCAGGGTGCTGCCGTCGTCATCGAGCGTGTTGGTATAGACCTGGAACAGGGATTGCGCCGGCGGCACCCGTCCCTCCATGAGGAAATGCGCCCGCGCGTAAGGGTTGGACGAGGTGCCAGCCGCCAGGTCCCACATGCGCCAGGTGCCCGCGGTTCCTGCCGGTGTGGAGCCAACCGAATCAATGAAGGCCAGGGCAGAGGCCCAGCCGCCCACCACGCCGCACAAGACACTGAAGATTTTTACCGATACCCGCGCCATCAGACATCCAGCATTCTAATCGAAGGGATTGAGTTTTTTGAGGAGGGATTTTTTCTTCTTTTTCTTTTTCTTCTCCGGTTCTGCCGGGACGAACAGGCTTTCCATGAAGGAGCTTTCCTCATCCGCGTTGGCGTTTGCGCCCGGCAGGACCAGGGTTTCATCCAGCGTCTTGGCCACCTTTGTGGCCTTGGGCTTTTCCACCTTTTTGACAGGCTTCTTCTCAAACAGCGAGAACATGTCGTTGAGCACAACGGCAACGCCTTCCGCACTGCGGGGCGAACTTCCCGTGTCAATGGTGACAATGCCCGATTCTTCGTCCGGGACAAGCGCGCCATCCGGTTCCGCGGCAGCGATGGCATAGGTGTCGTCAAGTGGAATGCCCGCAAGGCTCGTGGGCTGTTCGCCCGCTTCGGCAACTTCCATGATCCGCTTCCAGGCGGGCGCTGGGACAAGGCCGCCGGTCACCTGCTTCATGGGTGAGAAATCATCATTGCCGACCCACACGCCCGTAACATTGTGCGCCGTGAAGCCCACATACCAGGCATCGCGGTAGGACTGGTTGGTGCCGGTCTTGCCGCCCTGCGGCGCAAATCCAAGATCCGCCCGGCGCGCCGTTCCGTGCTTGACCACTTCCTTCAGCATGGAGTTCAGTTCGGCAATCTTTTCTTCCGGCACAACCTGCTTTTGCGGCTTGGCGAATTTGGCGCGGTCATAGATGATGTCGCCATTGGGCCTTCTGATTTCCAGAATCGTGTAGGGTTCCGCCAGCTTTCCACCGCCCGCAAACGTGGCATAACCCGTGGTGACATCCATCAGGGTCAGGGAACTCGTGCCAAGCACCATCGGCGGCCAGGTTTCCAGCTCACCCTTGACGCCCACATCATGGGTTGTCTTGATGATCGCCGGCCTGCCAATGTCCACCATCAGCCGGACCGGAACCGAATTGTAGGATTTGGCGAGTGCTGTTGTCATCGTGACGCGCCCGCCATACTTGCCGGAGTAGTTTCCGGGCGACCAGCCGCCAACCGATATGGGGGCGTCAACCACCATGCGGTCCGGCGTGTATCCTTCGAGAAGGGCCGCCAGATAGACAAAGGGTTTGAACGCCGATCCGGTTTGCCGCTCGGCATTTGTGGCCCGGTTGAACTGGCTGGTTTCATAGTTGCGGCCGCCTACGATGGCCTTGACCGCGCCGTCCGGCGCCATCGTGACCGAGGCCATTTGCGTGAAGCGGTAGCCTGGACCTTCCGTGTCGATGATCTCATTGAGAATGCGCTGCGCCGCCGCCTGCACCTTCACATCAACCGTTGTCTTGACTTCGATCACAAAATCGCTGAGCAGGCGTTGCTCTTCAAGCAGGGCGATGGTTTGTTCGTAAGCCCAATCCAGGAACCAGTCGGGACTGTCGAGGCTCCGCTGCGCAATTACCGGCGGCGCCTGGCGCCGTGCCTGCAGCAGTTCGCCCTGGGTGATGAAGCCCGCATCAAGCATGCGGTAGAGCACCACGTTGGCCCGGGCCTTTGCCACTTCCATGTTCTGGTGCGGTGCATATTTCGAAGGCGCCTTGAACAGGCCCGCCAGCATCGCCGATTCCGACAGAGTGACGTCACGGATCGACTTGCCAAAATAGAATTGCGCCGCCGCTTCCACTCCGTAGTTGCCGCCGCCAAGATAGGAGCGGTCGAGATAGAGTTTCAGGATTTCCTGCTTGGAAAGCCGCGCCTCGATCCAGATCGCAAGAAAGGCCTCATGCACTTTCCGGCGGATGGTGCGTTCAGGGCTGAGGAAAAGGTTCTTGGCGACCTGCTGGGTCAGCGACGAGCCGCCCTGCACCACGGTGTTGGCCCGGGCGTTCTGGATGATCGCGCGCATCGTGCCGATGACGTCGACCCCGAAATGCTCGAAGAAGCGGGCGTCTTCCGTGGCAAGCACCGCCTTGATCAGGGAGGGCGGAATGTCTTCAAGCGGAATGGCGTCGTCCTGACGGATGCCGCGCTGGCCGATGATCTCGCCATTGGCATCAGTAAAGGTAATGGCAAACTCGCGGCCGCGGTTCCACACATCACCGGTGCCCGAGAAAGGCGGCAGGGCAAAAGCCAGGAGGCAGAAGGCAAACACCATGCCGAATGTTGTAAAATCATCGACAATGTCCACCACGAAGCGGCGCGGGCCCGTGATCTTGAAGCGGTAAACAAACGAGGAATAGGCCGAACCCCAGCGCTTGCACGCATCCCAGGTTTCAAAGACGCTCGAGCTCACAAGCGAGTCGAAGGCCCAGAAAACACGGAAAATGGGGTTGCGA
>JAEUMI010000194.1 GCA_016792825.1 Hyphomicrobiales bacterium | reverse complement strand
GATCGTGCCACACAATCTCTATACAAAGAAATTGCGCCAGGGCTCTTATTGAAGTTGCGTAAAATTACGCATCCACATACTCAGCAATGCTTGTCGGAAATGGAGGGGTGAAGCCATCTTCCTTCAGGCCTTCCAGATGAAAGCGAATCGCGTCCCTGATCTCGGATTCGACTTCTGGTATAGTTGCCGCTGTAGCGATGCAGCCGGGCAGGTCCGGTACATAGGCTGAATAATTTGAACCAGCCTTTTCAATAACGATTGCGTAGCGCATCAGTCTCTTCCCTTCAAACCTGCTTGCTTCATTATACTGTTAAAAGTTCCGGGTGCCATGTCATCGCTCATTCTCCCTGCAATAGTTACCCTTCCCGGCTTTTCCGGATGCTTGTATTGCCTATGGCTTCCTCGTGTTGCCACCAAACGCCAGCCATTGCCCTCAATCATGGAAATGACCTCGCGGACCTTATGCATTCATGCCCCCAAGCCTGCCAACACAGTCAACGTTTAGTCGCTTTCCACAGAATAGGGAGTGAATTTCAAGTTGCCACTCAGATCAAAAAATTACCTGAGCTTTTGCTTAAATAAAATGCAAATGCCTGAGACCGATTAATCGCATTTATTTCAATTAGTTAAACCAAGAACTGCATCCCGTTTGTGCACTGCGGCAACGAATTCCTATTGACTCCGGCAGGGTTAAGAATGAGTATATGCCCGCTTAGTTGGCAAAAGCTCAACAGAATGCATTTGGGAGGAATTCAATGAAACCCGTCTTAACAGGCGTCTTTGGCGCTTTCATGTTTGCCGCCTTGGCCTCAACCGCCATCGCCGAAACCAAACTCACCATCGCCACCGTGAACAATGGCGACATGATCCGCATGCAGGGTCTGACCGATGATTTTACCAAGGCCAACCCGGATATTTCCCTGGAATGGGTCACCCTTGAAGAAAACGTGCTCCGTGAAAAAGTGACGACCGACATCGCCGCCAAGGGCGGCCAATTCGACGTGCTCACCATCGGCACCTATGAAGTTCCGATCTGGGGCAAGAAGGGCTGGCTCGTGCCATTGACGGCCGTTGATGACCCAGCAGACATTCTGCCCGCCATCGCCGGCGGCCTCACGGTTGACGGCAAGCTCATGGCTGCTCCGTTCTATGGCGAAAGCTCCATGGTCATGTACCGCAAGGACCTGATGGAAAAAGCAGGCCTCACCATGCCTGATGCGCCCACCTGGGAGTTCATCGGCCAGGCAGCCCGCGCCATGACTGACAAGGCGGCGGAGACCTACGGCGTGTGCCTGCGCGGCAAGGCCGGCTGGGGCGAGAACATGGCCTTCCTGACCGCCACCTCGAATTCGTTCGGGGCCCGCTGGTTTGACGAAAACTGGAGGCCCCAGTTCGATCAGCCGGAATGGAAGGCGACCCTGGACTATTATCTCAGCCTGATGGCCGATGCCGGCCCTCCAGGCGCATCGTCCAACGGCTTCAACGAAAATCTTGCCCTCTTCAACTCCGGCAAGTGCGGGATGTGGATTGACGCCACGGTTGCCGCCTCGTTTGTAACCGGCAAGGACTCAACCGTTGCTGACAAGGTAGGCTTCGCTTTGGCGCCTGATAACGGCCTCGGCAAGCGCGGCAACTGGCTGTGGGCCTGGTCGCTGGCAATTCCCGCCGGCACGCAAAAGAACGACGCCGCCCAGAAGTTTGTCGGCTGGGCCACCAGCAAGCAGTACACGGCGCTGGTAGCCGAGAAGGAAGGCTGGGCCAACGTTCCTCCCGGCACCCGCACTTCGCTCTATGAGAACGCCGAATATGCCAAGGTGCCATTTGCCAAGATGACCCTGGACTCGATCAACTCCGCCGACCCGACCAAGCCGACTGTAAAGCCGGTGCCCTACGTCGGCGTTCAATTCGTGGCCATTCCTGAGTT
>JAEUMI010000085.1 GCA_016792825.1 Hyphomicrobiales bacterium | reverse complement strand
GCCGCCAAAGCCGACGATGAAATCACCGCCTTCTATCTCACCGATTATCTCGCCCGCCATTTCGACAAGCTGATCTGGGCCGGCCTCGGCCTCAACCGCCACCCGGAACTGCTTTCGTCCTATTTCGGAAACTACACCAAGGTCATTTATCTCGCCCAGACCCATGATGCGCAGTTGGTTGAGAACGGCCGCAAAGCAGCGGAGCGCCTCGGGCTCGCCTATGAATACCGCTTCACCGGCTATGGTGAACTGGAATCCGGCATGGCCGCCCGCTCATCACCACTGGCCTAATCTGTAGTCGCCGCCGGCGATCTCATAATAATCCCCGGCGTTGTCACAAAAGATGTGGCCTTCGAGCTTAAGCCCGGTCTCCCCGTCGATCGATCCTGCGCAGATTGAAGTGGTGTCGCGCCCGTCTGCCTTCCAGAACAGGGTGGAGCCGCAGGCCTTGCAGAATCCGCGCTGCGCCGTGTCCGAAGCCCGGTACCACGCCAACGTATCCTTGCGGATGAAGTGCAGGTCCGCATCGGCGCTTGTCGTTGATGCCCAGTAGTTTCCCGTTTGCTTGCGGCACTGGGTGCAATGGCAGGCCGTGATGGCCTTCAATGGCCCGCGCATCTCAAAAGCAACGCCGCCGCACAGGCAGGATCCGGTTTTCATGCTTTGAACTCCTTCGAAAGTGCGGCGATATGATCCGGCCCGATTCCGCAGCAGCCGCCAAAAATACTTGCTCCTTGCGTCTCCCACATGCGGGAGTGCTCAACCAGTAGTAGGGGCGGAATGACGTCAACAAAAACCCAATCGGGACTCTTGAAATACCCGCTTTCGGGATAGGTCCCTAGAGGCCCATCCCAATGCCGCCTCACCACATCAATCGCGGCGGCCGTGTCATTGGCTGATGTGTGCATGACGCTGATCACAGCGGGTTTTGTTGCCGCAAGGGTTTTGACCACATCCTCAAACAGGAACTCGGGCCGTCCAAACCCCACCAGGGCTCCGTCATCGCGGCGCTCCGCCGATACCCCGATCCAAACGGGCAATCCGGTTTTCATCGCGGCTTCCGTGGCCCACAGCGCGTAATCACAATCGCGCATCAGTTCCATCATGATCAGATCAACCCCGGTTCTGGCCAGATTGTCAGCCTTCCGTTGGAATAGCCGGCGCGCCTCGGCCTCCGGCCACGACACGCCGAGATTGTTGCGGTCGGATCCCGTCACCATGGGGCGCATGGTTGAAATGGACCCGGCAACTGCAACTTGGCTGTTCTTTGCGGCAACCGCGGTCCTGGCGATCTTTACGGCCACCCGGTCAATTTCCAGAAGGTCTTCATCCCGTTTCAGGTTATTGAAGAGCAGGGCGCTGGTTGCAAAGGTATTGGCGATAATGATGTCAGCGCCCGCGGCAATATAGTCTTCATGCACCGCCTGCACGGTGCCCGGATGTGTGAGATTGGCATCGGCGCACCACGTCTCGCCGCTCATCGGCACCCCGCGCCGCTGGATGTCGGTGCCCGTGCCGCCATCAAGGATGATGGTCTGGCCGAGATCGAGTTTCTTCTGAATGTTCTTGTACATGGCTTAACAATAGCCGGCCTAGGCAGCATTTCCAGCCGGATTGCGACGTGCCGCGCGAAATGCCCGCATGAAGAAATGCGCCTGGAAAGGATGGTAGGTGAATTCCCGGCCCACCGGGCACGCCCGCCGCGCCAGGCAGCCGCCGGACATGCAATCCTCACCCGCCGGCGTTTCCAAATGGGCGGCACATGCCGCAACATCATAGGAAGAGCCATTGAAGGCATGGACCGGGCAGGCCGAAAGACAAGGCTTGTCGGCGCAAGTCTCGCAAGGGTGCGCCCCAGCCGATTGCAAAGGCAAATCAAACGCCGCCGGAAAAAGCAGTGCGGCGCGAAAGGCATGCCACAGCCCGTATGTCGGGTGAATGTTGAGGCCAAGCGGCGAAACGTGGCCAGCCCTCGCCCGCCGCGCCCAGGTCAGAAAGGGCAGGGGCGGCGTGTCGAATGGGAAAACCGCCTTTGCCGAAAGGTCGTCGGCAAGGCCACTCAAGACGTCGCGTGTCCAGTCATCGATTTTTGCCGTCCGGTGATCGCGTTCAAGGGCAAACCGGCGAAACATTTCAGGCCCCGCATTGCCGACGAGAATGACAAACCTGGCATCATGGGGAACCGCATCGGCGGCGCCGGGCTCAAACCAGCCCAAGGGCGCGAATCCTGCCCGCCGGATGCTGGTGAGTATCGGATGTTCCATATCGGCCTATTTTATCCAGCGTGGGTCGCCCATCTCCATGACCTCGCGTGGCAGTTTGATGTCATGGCGCGCCCGGATCACGTCATCCATCGCCCGCGGCAGATAGTCGGGATAATGCGTCGAGAGAATTTCCCGCTTGCGCGCCGCCGCCCGCTCAACCAGGTCAGGCCGGCCCGCCTCGATCCATTCCTTGGGGCTCATCCGGTTGGCGATCTTGGGGTATATGTATTCCTTCTGCATCAGGTTCAGCGTTTGGTCGCTGCCGAGGAAATGCCCCGGGCCATTCAGGCAAACCTCGCGAATGACCTCGACCGACAATGTGTCCTCATTCACTTCAATGCCGCGCACATTGCGGTTGATCGCTCCCAGCATGTCGTTGTCGATGAGCAGGCTTTCAAGGCAGAAACCCAGGAGCGAAGCGTGCATGCCGGCACTTTCATACATCAGGTTCACGCCCGTCATGGCCGAGATGCCGGCGGTCACACCCTTTTCATAGCCCGCCTGCATGTCCGGCAGTTTTGAATCGCACATGCCTGCGGCGGAGCCTACCGTGAGATTGTAGAAATGGCCCATCTGGGCGCAGCCCGAGGTGATCAAGGCCTGCTCGCCCGAACCGCCGGACATGGCCCCGGTGCGCAAGTCGGACACGAAGGGCCATGGCCCCCAGATGGCAACAGCGCCTGGAACCACGCAATTGATATAGACCAGGCCGAACAGGCATTCGGCAACCGCCTGAACCAGCGTGCCCGCCAGGGCGGCAGGCGAGGTGGCGCCGGCTTGCGCGGCTGATAGCAAGAGCACCGGCATGCCGCCGCGCGCTGCCGTTTCAAGGCAGCGGCAGGCGTCCTCGGCAAATTTCATCGGCGGCACGACAAAGCAGTTGGACTGCGAAACAAAGGGCCGTTCGCGCCATTTCTCTTCGCTGCCCGCCACGAAATGCAGCATCTCCAGGCATTCGGTCACATGGGCGGGATCAACCATCGAGGTGCCGACATGCTTTTGCGTCGAAGCGATGCAGGCATAAAGCGTGTTGATGTCGAGGTCATGCCCGGTGATCATGTCGCGCGCCGTCAGGCAGCGCTGGAAGAAATGGATATGCTCGCAGGTGTCGACAATGCGGCCCGCGTCATAGAGATCGACAAGAAGCGACTCGCGGTAAGTGCGCGTGTCGGGTTCCACAATGTGAACCGCCGCCCCCGCCGTTCCGAAATACACCTTGTTGCCGGTGGGCTCCATGTCGTGCTGGGCGTCGCGGCCATAAAGCATGAAGCCCCGGGCGCAACTCGCCAGAACATCTTCGGTGAGGGCGCGTGGAATGAGCAGGCGGCCCTTGTCCGTCATGGTGCAGCCGCGCGCTGTCATTGCATCAATGCAGCTTGGAATTGCCTGGCCGAATCCGACGGTTTCCAGAAGTGTCAGTGCCGCCTGGTGGATGCGTTCCATGTCGCGCTGGGTCAGCGGCTTGTATTGCCCGCCTTCCATGCCGGGGCGGACTGCGGCCTCGGCCCTTGGAATTTCCCGCGACCGCAAGGCCCGCCTGGCCTCGCGGCCGCCGCGGCGCTTGGAAAGGTCTTCGACTACGCTCATTTCATGCTCCTGAATCGGGCCTCTTGTGCCAATTTTAGGCAGGCTTGCAAAGGCTACAAATATTAGGGCACTGGTGAGGAATAATCACCATTAATTCTTGAAATGTGACTTAGTTTATGGAATTCAGGGGTGCTATGAACCCTAAGACATTCCATTGGTGAAGTATTTTGGCCAGACGTGACTTGCCCCCCCTGCGCGCTTTGACCGCTTTTGAAGCCGCCGCCCGGCTTGGCAGTTTCAGGCTTGCAGCCGGAGAACTGGGCATTACCCGTTCCGCTGTAAGCCACCAGGTCAAAGCCCTGGAACAGCGCCTCGGCATCCAGTTTTTCCGCCGGGATGCCAGGCGCGCCGAACTCACCCAGGCCGGCCACATCTATTACCCCGCCATCCGCGAAGCATTTGACCAGATCGAAACCCAGACCCGGGCCCTGCGGCCCACTGTGAATGATAACGAGCTCACCATTCAGGTCTATTTCACCGTGGCCCTGAAGTGGCTTATTCCCCGGCTTCATGATTTCGAGCGGCGCTATCCGGACATGAAGGTCAGGCTTTCCACCTCCTATTTTGATTGGGACTTCGACGAGAAGCACGTGGACGCCGGAATCATCCTGGCCCGCAACAAGTCACCCCAGCATTATTACCGGCCCCTGTTCCGCTCGCTCCTCACGCCCGTCTGCGCGCCCGAACTGATGAAGGGCCCAAACGCCATCAAGACCCCGCAGGATTTGAAAAAACACAAGCTGCTCTATGTCTATACCGCTGAAGAGGACTGGCAACTCTGGTTCGAGGCCGCCGGCGTCAAGGGCCTGAAGCTTTCCGATCGCCTGGCCGTGGACAGCTATATCCTCGCCCAGGAAGCGGCCCTTGAGGGCAGGGGTGTGGCCATGACAATTGGCCCCTTTGCCACCGAGGAAATCAAGTCGGGGCGGCTGGTTCAGCCCTTCCCCTTGCTCGTTCCGCACCGCCATCAATGGCAGTTCGCCTGCAACGGCGAGCACCGGATGAAACCCAAGATCAAACGCTTTGAGGACTGGCTGGTGAAGCAGATCGCCGCCGACCCAACCCTTGAACCCTACCGCGAAAAAGGAAAAGCAAAGTGAACGAGGCCGCCAACGAACCCTTGAGCCCGGAAACCTCGCGCCGCAGCAGGCGCGATGCCGCAAACCGCCGGGGTGCCGGCGCTGCCGTCAAAGGGGCGATTCCGCAATTGCCCCGCCGTAAAATCGCCCGGGCCTTTCCGCCCATGGCGATTATCTCGGCGGATGAAGTTGAGTCCATTCACCGCGCTTCACTGAAAGTTCTGTCGGAAATCGGCATGGACTTTAATTTGCCGGAAGCCCGTGATCTGCTGAAAAAGGCGGGTGCCGATATTTCTGGCGAGCGCGTGCGTTTTGATCCCGCGATGATCGAGGACCTGATGAAATCGGCTCCCTCGCAGTTTACCTTCCACGCCCGCAATCCGGAAAACAACGCGCAGATCGGCGGGCCGAACATGCTGTTTGGCACCGTGGGCAGCCCGCCCAATTGCTTGGATATGGAAAGCGGTCGCCGCACCGGTAACCAGGCCGACTACCGCAAGTTCCTCAAGCTCGCCCAATACTTCAACTGCATCGGATTCATCGCCGGCTATCCCGTCGAGCCCGTCGATATTCATGCCTCCGTGCGCCACCTTGAGGCGCTCCGCGATGCGGTGGTGCTCACCGACAAGCCTTTCCACGCTTACTCGCTGGGCAGCGAACGCATTCTTGATGGCATCGAGATCGCCCGCATTTCCCGGGGCATAACCATGGAGCGGATGGAGCGCGAACCTTCGCTGTTCACCATCGTCAACACCAATTCGCCACTGAAGCTCGATATGCCGATGCTGCGCGGCATTATCGAAATGTCCTCACGCAACCAGATCGTCTGCATCACGCCCTTTACCCTGGCGGGCGCCATGGCCCCGGTGACCGTTGCCGGCGCTGTGGTTGAACAGAATGCCGAAGCTCTGGCGGGCCTCGCCTTCACCCAGGTCGTGCGCAAGGGTTCACCGGTGATCTATGGCGGCTTTACCTCCAACGTCGACATGAAGTCCGGCGCCCCCGCCTTCGGCACCCCGGAATACATGAAGGCCTGCATTGTCGGCGGTCAAATGGCGCGGCGCTACAATATCCCCTACCGCACCTCCAATACCTGTGCCGCCAACACGGTGGATGCGCAAGCCGCCTATGAAAGCGTCTTTTCCCTGTGGGGCGTCACCATGGGTGGCGGCAATTTCATCATGCATGGCGCCGGCTGGCTCGAAGGCGGCCTGGTAGCCGGCTTCGAAAAATTCGTGCTTGATTGTGATCTCATCCAGATGGTGATGGAATTCATGACGCCTTTGGACACCACCGAGGATGCCCTTGGCGTGGAAGCCATCCGTGAGGTGGGCCCCGGCGGCCATTTCTTTGGCGCCCAGCACACGCTGGCCCGCTATTCCAATGCCTTCTATGCGCCGATCATTTCGGACTGGCGCAACAGCCAGCAATGGGAAGCGGCCGGAAAGCCGGAAGCCATGCAGCGCGCCAATACGGTCTATAAACAGGCGCTGGAAGAATATGTTGCGCCCGCCCTTGATCCCGCAAGGCGCGAAGAGCTAGATGCCTTCGTGGAGCGGCGCATCCGCGAAGGCGGAGCGCCAACGGATTTCTGAGGTTTGCTGTGTTTGATGTCATCGTCATTGGCGGCGCGAATATTGATATCAAGGCGCGGGCCGATGGCAAATATGTCGCCGGAACCTCAAATCCGGGAAGTGTAAGCTTTACGCCGGGCGGCGTGGCCCGCAACATTGCCCACAATTTGGGCAGCCTTGGTGTGAACGTCGCGCTCATCTCCGCCATCGGCAATGACGCGGCAGGTAAGATTGCGGTGGCTGCAACAAGCGCCGCCGGCGTCGATCTCAGTCTGTGCCTGCGGGAAGACGCCGCGACCGGCTCCTATGTGGCTGTGCTTGATGGGAAGGGCGAACTCGTCTCCGCCGTCAACGACATGCGCATCCTTGAAAACTTGAAGCCGGAAAATGTCAAGCCGCACCGCGCCGCACTGGAAGCTGCCAAGTTCATTGTGGCTGACTGCAATGCCAGGCCGGACCTGCTTGACTACCTCGCGTTGAATTTCAGCGAAAAACTTATTGTTGAGCCCGTCTCGGTTTCCAAAGCGCAAAAGCTGCTGACGCTTCTGGACAGGCACGAGGTTTTCCTCGCAACTCCCAACCGGGACCAGATCGAGGCGATGACCGATACCGACGATTTGGATCAGGCCTGCCAGAACCTGCATGAACGTGGCCTGCAGAACCTGGTTGTCCATCTCGGTTCCGAAGGCGCAATCCTTTCCTCGGGAAAGGGCATGAAGAACATTGATGCTGCCGGTCAGGCGCAGGTCAGGGATGTGACCGGTGCAGGAGACGCCGCCGTTGCAGGCTTGGTTTACGGATTGCTCAAGGGCTATGATTTATCTAAAGCAGCGCAATTTGGCCAAGTGGCCGCGAGCCTCGTCCTGAATTCTTCTGCGTCAACTGCCGAAGGCCTGGCCGAAACGGCGCTTCAGAATAGTGTTAATACCTGCAATGAATAAGCACCTCACGATCACAACTGAAGTTTCGGCCGCGCTGGCTGGCGGCAAACCCGTGGTGGCTTTGGAATCCACCATCATTGCTCACGGCATGCCATACCCTGCCAATTTCGAAATGGCCCAGGAGGTGGAAGCCATTATCCGTGAGGCGGGCGCCGTACC
>JAEUMI010000007.1 GCA_016792825.1 Hyphomicrobiales bacterium | reverse complement strand
GGGCCGGCGGCCTTCAGGCTGTTGCCGAGGCTTTCCAGAAACTTGAGATGGTCAGGCCGCGATTGCTGGCGCAATTCCAAACTGTTCGGCTTGTCGGTGCATATCAACGCAAAAAGCATGTCTTCTCCCTATCTTATTTCTTCGCGAACCGGTCGCGCCAGAAGCCTGGCGATTTCCTGGGCCGGTTCCGCACCCTGATCAATGATTGCCGAAACCGCGGCCACGATGGGCATGTCAACCTCATGCCTTACGGCAAGTGCCTGTGCAACTCTGGCCGTATGCGCTCCCTCAACAACGCCGCGCGCTGCCGCCAGCGCCGCACTCACCGGAGCGCCCTGACCGATGGCAAGGCCAAAGGAATAGTTGCGCGACTGACGGCTGGAGCAGGTTAGAAGCAGGTCACCGAGCCCTGCCAGCCCCGTCAATGTCTCAGGCTTTGCCCCAAGTTTCTTGCCAAAGCGCATCAGCTCTGCAAAGCCCCGTGTTGTCAGCGCTGCCCGCGCGCTGTCCCCAAGGCCTTTGCCATCGGAAATGCCGCAGGCAATCGCCAGAACATTTTTCAACGCGCCCCCGATTTCAACGCCAAGAACATCGTCGGACCCGTAAACCCGGAACGTCGGAAGCGAAAAGGCCTGGGCCCATTCGCCAGCCTCGGCCAGGGTAGGCGCCGCAAGTGTCACGGCGGTTGGCAGGCCTTTTATGACATCACGCGCAAAACTCGGACCCGAAAGCACGAAAGTGAGCGCCCCCGGCACGGCTTCCGCCGCCACTTCATTCATGAACTTGGCCGTCTGCTGTTCAATGCCCTTGGCGCCGATGATCAGGGGAATGCTTTTAGGCGGCTTGATCAGCGTCAGCACCTCGCGCACTGCCTGCGCCGGAACTGCCACAATGACAGCATCAAGGCTGGCGAACGAAACCACATCGGATTTCTGCCGCGACCACATGCTCACCTCATGGCCGGCAGTCCTTGCGACATGAGCCAGTGCCTGGCCCCAGGCGCCACTCCCCGCAATGGCGATGCGCCGCTTCATGCCTTGGCGCCCAGCTTGCCCGAGCCATAAACCGGGGTTGAAACCTCATCCAGCGGCCAGCGGGCCCGCGCCATGAAATTGAGATCATCGACAAGGCCAAGGGTCAGGCGTTCCGCTCCCGCCCACGCTATCATCGCCCCATTGTCAGTGCAAAGGCTGGCCGGCGGCACAATGAGCTTGAAACCAGACTCTAGGGCCGACGCGGCGAGAACTGTTTTCAACGTCATGTTCGCCGCAACACCGCCCGCCACAATCAAGGCAGGCTCCATCGCCTCCGGATGGGTTTCCCGAAAAGTCGCAAAAGCCATCTTCAATCTGTCTTGCAGCGTTTCAGCCACCGCCAGTTCAAAGCTGGCGCAGACATCTGCAATATCCTGTTCCGACAGAAGTGCCAGATTTTGAACTGCCTCGCGCACCGCGGTTTTCAAACCCGAAAAGGAAAAATTGCAGTCTTTCCGTCCCTTGAGAGGGCGTGGAAAATCAAAGCGCCGCGCATTTCCTTTTCGCGCAAATTGTTCCACCAGCGGGCCGCCGGGATAACCCAGGCCCAGTAGCTTTGCCGTCTTGTCGAAAGCCTCGCCCAGGGCATCGTCGATGGTGGTGCCCAGCCGGTGGTAGCGCCCCACACCCTCAACCAGTTGAAACTGCGTGTGCCCGCCGGAAATCAGCAGGAGCAGATAGGGAAACGGGCAAGGCTCCAGCAGGCGCGGCGTGAGCGCGTGGCCCTCCAGATGATTGATAGCGAGCAAAGGCTTGCCATGGGCCATGGCAATGGCCTTGGCCGTCGTGAGGCCGATGATGACACCGCCCAAAAGCCCCGGCCCTGCCGTTGCCGCCACGCCGTCAAGATCGGGAAAAGCGATCCCCGCCTCATCCATGGCCTGCGCGATCAGGCGGTCCAGATGCTTGATGTGGACCCGCGCCGCGATTTCCGGCACCACCCCGCCATAGGGCGCGTGGTCCGCAATCTGCGAAAGCACGATATTGCTGACGATTTCGCCGCTTCCATCAGCATTCCGGCGAATGATGGCGGCAGCCGTTTCATCACAGGACGTCTCAATTCCGAGGATATGGATAGCTGCTACGGCCATGGGTAATGGATGACGTCTCACAATTTAGCGGCTAGAACGGGCCCCGCTCTAGCATCCACCGGATACAACTTGCAAATGCCGCGAATTAAGATCGGAACCCGGGGGTCGCCCCTCGCCCTTGTCCAGGCCCGCGAAACCCGCGACCGCCTGATTGCCGCCCATGGCCTGGATCCATCCGAGATTGAAATTGTCTCGATTGCGACGACAGGCGACCGCATCAAGGACCGCCCGCTGAATGAAATCGGCGGCAAGGGCCTTTTCACCAAGGAAATTGAAGAGGCCTTGCTGGCGGGTGAAATCCATCTCGCCGTTCATTCCATGAAGGATCTGCCGGCCCATCTGCCAACCGGCCTCACCATTGCCGCCGTCCTCCCGCGCGAAGACCCGCGGGACGCCTTCATGAGCCCCATTGCCAAATCCCTGGCCGAGCTCAAAACGGGCGCGACTGTCGGCTCCTCGTCGGTGCGCCGCACCGCGCAGGTGTTAAGACTGCGGCCTGATCTGAAGACCGTGCAGTTCCGCGGCAATGTCGAAACGCGGCTGCGCAAATTGGCGGAAGGCGTAGCCGATGCCACTTTCCTTGCCTGCGCCGGGCTGAATCGCCTGGGATTTGCCGACAAGATGACTGCGGCCGTTCCGGTGGAGGTCATGCTGCCCGCCATCGCCCAAGGCGCCATCGGCATTGAAATCCGCGAAGATGATGAAGCGACGCGCAAACTGCTGAGTGCCATCAATCATCGCCAAAGCGAAATCGCCGTTACGTGTGAACGCGCCTTTCTCAAGGCCCTTGATGGTTCCTGCCGCTCGCCGCTTGCCGGCCTCGCGACGCTTGCGAGCAATGTCGTGAGTTTCCGCGGCCACGCCCTGACACCCGATGGCGTCCATTGTTTTGAAACCACCCGTACAGGCTCTGCAAACGATGCGGCAAAAATGGGCGAAGATGCAGGCAAGGAAGTGAAGGCTCTTGGCGGCGCACTGATCGCATTCTGATGCGTCTCATCATCACCAGGCCCGAAGAAGACGCGCTTCCGTTAAAAGCAAAACTGGAAACCCGTGGCCATGCGGCCATCATGGCCCCGCTTCTGAAAATTGTTCCCAGGTCCCAGGCCTTTGTGCCGCCGCTGGCCTATCAGCTTGTCTGCATCACCAGCGCCAATGCCCTCAGGTTCCTCCAGGTTGAGGACAGGTTGAAAACCGTCCCCCTGCTGGCGGTCGGTCCGCAATCACTGGCAATGGCACGCGAGATCGGTTTCAAATTTGCCGAGGCCCATGGCGGCGACGTTCAGGGGCTTGCGGCCCATGCGGCGGCGGCATTTGATCCAAAAAAAGGCCCGGTGCTTTATCTGTCAGGGGCCAAAACCTCCGCCGATCTGCAAGCCCTCCTCATGGCGTCCGGTTTCGCGGTGGAAAAAGTCGTCACCTATGATGCCCTCGTTCAAACCCCTGATGATATCGAAGGGGCGCTGAAGCGTGCCGATGGCGTTCTGCTCTACTCGCCCCGCACGGCGCATCTCTGGTGCAAGCTGATGGTAAGTTCAGGATTGGAAAGAGAAGCCGCCGCCCCCATATACTATTGCCTCTCGGAAAATGTGGCAAAAGCCCTGCCCGGAGACTGGAAAAGACGTGTCGCAGAAATGCCGGATGAAGCTGCGATGCTGGCCCTTCTTGATTGACGCCCGCGAACCCGTTAGGCCTGTGACATGACCCATGACGATCCTGAATCGCCCCTGAAACCGCAGGTTATCGACCTGGAGGCCGAGGACGTGGTTATGGAAGAGACGAGGGCTTCCGAAACCCCGCCCCCGCCATCGCCACCGAAGAAATCGGGGTTTCCGGCAGCCTGGCTTGCCATTGCTGTAGTTGGCGGGGCGATTGCCGGGGGCTGGCTCTACAGGGATGTCCTGTCATCCTACTTGCCAAGCAATGAACTGGTGACAGCCCAAACTCGCATCGATGTCCTGGAGGCCCAGAGCAAGACGCTGACTGAACAGCTTGCGTCCATTGCCGCCACGTCCGGTCAGCTGAGTGCCGAAATCCAGGGCGCAACGGAAAAGTCGTCCGCCGCGCTGAGCGCATCTGCAGCGGCGGAGAAACGTCTTGCTGCCGCCGAATCGGCAACGCAGGCGGCAAGGGCGGAGCTGGAAAAACTGAAGTCTGCAGTTGCCAGTGGCGGAGCATCTGGTGCAACAGTGGACTCCAGCGCCTTGGCGGTCCTGGCCCAGCGCCTCGACGTGCTGGAAAAAGATGTTGCCAGCCTGAAAACGGTCAGCGCGCCAACCGATCAATCCACAGTCACCGCAACCCTCTCCCAGTCCCTGTCCGATCTCAAAGCCAAGATCGCCGCCGGCGCTCCATATCGTGCAGAGCTTGAGCGTATTTCGCGCATGGTGCCCGCTGCCGCTGGGCTCGACACATTGTCCGCCAACGCCAACGAAGGCCTGCCAACTGCTGCGGGCCTGGCGGCCGAGCTGACAGGACTGATTCCATTACTGCCCAAACCGGAAATTGCCTTGCCGTCATCGGAAAATTCCTACCTCGACAGTTTCTGGGATGCCATGAAGAATGTGATCACCATCCGCCGCATCGGTGATACCGACTGGCCGGACCTTGCCGCGAAATGTGCCGCCCTTGCAGAAAGCGGCGATCTAGCCCAGGCCATTGAAAGAATCGATGCGGCGGAAGGCGCAAAGCCCGCGGCCCTGTCAGGCTGGCGCGACCGCGCCGCGGCGCGCATTGCAATTGAAGCGGCCCTCGAACAGACTTCGCAAGCAGTCCTGCGCCAGATCACCAGCATGGGCGCCACGCCATGATCAAGCTGCTCTGGCGCTTCGGCCTCCTGATTGTCGCCGCCCTCTTCTTCACCTGGCTGGCTGACCGGCCCGGCACCGTCACCATTCAATGGATGGGCCGCGAAATCCAGATGGCGTTTGTGATTGCAGTCGCTCTTGCCATTCTTACCTTTGCGCTGCTCTGGTTTGTCTGGGGCTTTTTCCGCAGGATCTGGCGCAGCCCCACCACGGCGCGCGACTATTGGCGCTTTCGCAAAAACCGCAAGGCCTATGAATCGCTGTCGCGCGGCATCATCGCGGCCGGCGCCGGCGACAGCATCGCGGCGTCAAGGCATGCCGCCATTGCCGGCAATGCCCTGGCTGACGAGCCCTTGGTGAATGTGCTGGCCGCACAAGCCGCCCAACTCAAGAGTGACCGCGCGTCGGTTAAACGCATCTTCGAAGCGATGACCAAATCACCGGAAACGGAAGCTCTGGGCTTGCGCGGGCTCTTTGCCGAGGCCCGCCAGAATGGCGATGTATCGTCTGCCATGGTCCATGCGGAACGGGCGCTAAGACTCAATCCCCGCCTTGCCTGGGCCTCGTCTGCTGTGCTGCAGCTGCAGTCGCTGCGCAAGGATTGGCCGGGGGCGGCTGCAACGCTGCAGCAGCAAGCAAGATCCGGCCTCATGCCGGCCGAAGAAAGCAATCAGAAACAGGCCATCATGCTGGCGGCCCAGGCGCTGGCCATGGAAGATACGAATTCAGCCGAAGCCCTCACCTTGGCGCTCAAGGCCCACAAGCTTGATCCGGGCCTTGTGCCTGCCGCACTGGTAGCTGCGCGCATTTACGCCAGCCAGAATTCCCCCCGCAAGGTCAGCAGGATCATCCGTGAAACCTGGCAGCATGCGCCGCACCCCGACCTGGCTGAAGTCCTGGCCCACGCCAAGCCGGGCGACGGCCCCGAGCCCCGCTTCGAACGCGTGCGCGATCTCGTGAGCGGATCGCCTGACACACTTGAAGGAGCTTACGCCCTTGCCCGCGCCGCCGTTGCCGCCCAACGCTGGGACGCCGCCCGCAAGACACTCGAGCCCTTTATGGCCGACCAGCCCCAGGCGCGGTTTTGCGCCCTCATGGCTGATATCGAAGAGGCAGCAGGAGACAAGGGCCGGGCCCGCGAATGGCTTGCCCGCGCCATCCGTGCGCCGAGGGATCCCATGTGGGTGTCGGATGGCGTGGCCAGCCCCCGCTGGGTGCCGGTCTCGCCCGTTTCCGGTGAAATCGTCCCGTGCCAGTGGAAAACGCCGTTTGAAATGCTGGCCGAGCCCAAACCTGACACACTCTCCCCACCTGCGCCCGCCGCCACACCTGTTGTCGAATCCACTCCTGCCAGGACTGCCCAGCCCGCCATGGCCGAACTGCCCCGGCCGCCCGACGATCCGGGCCTTGATGATGATATTGGGATCAGGAACCGAAGCCTCGCGACAGATGGTTGAATCCCGCGGCAAAACCGTCTATCCACCCCCTGTTCATTGGCGTTGCCGCTTTAGCTCAGTTGGTAGAGCACATCATTCGTAAGCAGTAAATCACTGCA
>JAEUMI010000349.1 GCA_016792825.1 Hyphomicrobiales bacterium | reverse complement strand
GAAAATCGGCTGGGATGCCGCCAACGCCCACGCCATCGAAATGCTGAACCTGGTGAAAATCCCGGAACCCAAACGGCGCATGGAATCCTATCCCCATGAAATGTCCGGCGGCCAGCGCCAGCGCGTGATGATCGCCATGGCCCTGGCCAACGGCCCCGATCTTCTCATCGCCGACGAGCCCACCACGGCGCTTGATGTCACCATCCAGCTCGAAATTCTCGAACTCATGGTCGGCCTGCAATTGCGCCTCGGCATGAGCATGATCTTCATTACCCACAATCTCAACATCCTGCGCCTCATCGCCGACCGCATCATGGTGATGCGTTATGGTGAAGTTGTGGAAGAGGGAGAACTGAAAAAGGTTCTGAAGCACCCCAGCCATCCCTACACCAAAGCGCTGATTGATGCGGAGCCCTCCGGCCGCAAGGCCCCGCCCGCGCCCAAGGCGCCCAAGATCCTCGATGGCACCAATGTCTCGGTGAACTTTGAGATCGGCGGCGGTTTTCTCGCCGGCCCGCCCCTCCTGCTCAAGGCCGTTGACCGGGTGTCCGTTGTCCTGAAGCAGGGGCAGACCATCGGCATCGTGGGCGAATCCGGTTCCGGGAAATCAACCCTGGCCCGCGCCCTGCTGCGCCTCCTGCCCAGCGAAGGGGCCATCACTTTTGAGGGCCGCGATATTGCCAGGCTCAGCAAGGAAGAGATGCGCCCCCTCAGGAAGCAGATCCAGATCGTGCTGCAGGATCCCTTCGGCTCCCTGTCGCCCCGCATGACAGCAGGCCAGATCGTCACCGAAGGCCTGCTCGTGCACGAACCCTCCATCACCGCAAGGGAGCGCGATGCCCGGGCGGTGCAGGCCCTGCAGGAAGTGCAGCTCGATCCCAAGCTCCGCAACCGTTACCCCCACGAATTTTCCGGCGGCCAGCGCCAGCGCATCGCCATCGCCCGCGCCATTATCCTGAAGCCGCGGCTCATCGTCCTGGATGAGCCCACCTCGGCCCTCGACCGCCAGGTGCAGGGCCAGATCATCGAGCTCCTGCGCGACCTCCAGATAAAGAACAACCTGTCCTATCTCTTCATCAGCCACGACCTCGCCGTGGTCCGCGCCATGGCCGACCACATCATGGTCATGAAGGATGGCCGCCTGGTGGAGCAGGGCACCCCCGACGAAATCCTCGAAAGCCCCCGCGAAGACTACACCAAACGCCTGATGGCCGCCGCCTTTGCCTAGATACTCCCTCTCCCCGTTAAACGGGGGGGGGTATAGTGATAAGCCAGATTTTGAACATCATTGATTACACCGACCATCTATCACGTCCGCAAAACTGAAATCGGTTAATTTACGTTCACAATGCTAGACCAATCGAGTTGGCATTCACTTCTTGGAATGTGCGGTCATCCATTCTTTAGCAAGGTGCTTTGCTTGGGCAATCTGGTCGGGCGTCATTTGCTTAGACACCAGTTCGCGTTGGACTTGAACGATACTGTTAATTGGCTCGTCTTCGCTAGTCGAGCCAACAGCAGCCAAGTCGAACCACATGTGCGCAATCAGGAAATCTTTTGGAACACCGTCGCCATACTGGTATTTCAAACCAAGCGAAGCCATAGCACGTCCGCTACCCAAGTCGGCGGCGAGCCGGTACCACTTTATTGCTTCAGCGGTATTCTGCGGCACTCCTTTTCCTTCATCATAACAATTACCGATATTGTTGTGACCCATAGCAAGTCCTTGGGCGGCGGCTTTATGAAACCATTCTAGTGCAACGGTATAGTCTTGTGACACGCCTTCACCATTATAATACATAACGCCCAACGTGGATTGAGCCTCGGCAAAGCCTTGTTTGGCCGACTTGCTAAGCCACTCAAACGCTAAAGCAAAATCTTGTGGCACACCCTGTCCAAGATAATACCCAGTCCCGAGGTTGAATTGTCCGGCTGCATTGCCCTGGTCAGCCGCTTTGCGGTACCAAGTGAATGCTTGGTCATAGTTTTTTGGTACACCCCGACCCCCGAAATACATCGACCCGAGATTGTTTTGGGCATCTGCGTCTCCTTGATCCGCGCTCTTGACATACCACTTCAATGCCTCGGCATAATCCTTGGTTGCGCCTCTGCCAGTTTCGTATGACCACCCGACGTTGAACTGGGCCCTGGGGTTGCCCTGGATAGCGGCCATGCTAAACCATTTGAACGCTTCGACATCACTTTGAGGAACTCCTTGACCCCTAATATACACCGCGCCGAGATTTGCTTGAGCTAATGCGTCTCCAAGCTCCGCCCACGCCTTATAGATTTGAACCGCAGTCGCATAGTCACCACGATCAAAAGCAGCTTTGGCATCATCCATTGGGCCTGCTGCCGCTACCTGGGTAAGCAGGGAGAACGCAAGGCTAGAGGTCAGGATCAGGGTTTTTAAGCGCATGTTGTCAAGCCATCCTAAAGATCCTCGAGTTCTGTGAACTTACACCGCAAAAACCGAACTCGCCACCGCAACAACCTTCCTCGCCAATTGCGTATTTAACCTGCAAAATCCCTCGTTGGTGATTGTAAAATCGCCCGGACTGATAGGGTTGTTTAATATTAACCTGAGGATTTCCTTATCAACAACGGGCCGGAGCGGCTCCATTCGATCCAACACCGGTGCATCGCGATATTTCGCAGTAGAATGAGACATGCCAATTGTCGGGTCAAGCCCGACCATGGAGAGCGGGGGAGGTGGCAGCTTGGTGGAGCAGGGCACCCCATTCATCCTCACCCTGAGGTGCTCTGCGAAGCAGAGCCTCGAAGGGCCGGCTACCGCTGAAACAGATGCTTCGAGGCTCGCGTTGCTCGCACCTCAGCATGAGGGCACTACAGCCCTTGACACTATATTCCTAGTCTGCCATAAGTGTTCCTGATTTGTTCTTTGAGCAGAATAGGGAAATATGGACTGGGACCACGCCATCAGACGCAACAGCGAAGTGCTTGCGGGGATCGTTGCGGACCTGTTTGTCATGCTGGGGCTTGTTACCCTGACGGACACGGTTTCCCGGCTGCCGTGGCCCACCTACCGGGCCGTGCTGCGGGTTCTTCGTCCCGCCGAATCCGCCCTGCGCCGCCTGATTGTCGTTGCGGCGCGGGGTCTTGTGGTGAAGCCCACGGTTTCCCGTCCCGGAAAGACGGGGGCAGCAAAACCAAGGAAAAAGGGAACCCCGCGCTTACCCTCCTTCCAGCTTTTCGACCCGCAGCCCCGCATCGTGCTGCCGCGCCGGAGGACATCCAGGCGGGTTGTCCCGCGCATCCACTTTTTCAATACCGATGGTGAATTCATAACCATCGGGCCGCCGATCCGGCCGGCAAAAGCTCCCGCCCGGGCCAAATCTTCTGACGGCCTGGTCAATGCCGCCCGCGTCATCCGCAGGCTCGAGGCCCTTGAGGCAGCACTCGCAGATCTGCCGCGCCAGGCCATGCGCCTGGTGCGCTGGCGGATGCGGGAGGCGGCGTCCTCCAATCCCAGCTTCAAAACCCCGCTCCGCCCCGGCCGTCCTCCGGGCTCTCGCAGGCGGGCGGTTCACCTCGTCGATGAGTTGCTCAGTGAATGCGACTGGCTTGCCTTCCGCGCCGCGATGCCCGACACGAGTTGATCATCCGTATACGGATTAATTTGATATTTTCTTGGTTCTGTCATCCCGGCGAAAGCCGGGACCCAGACTCGTGGCCGATGCCTGTTGCAGAGTTCCCCTTCTCCCCTCGAGGGAGAAGGTGGCGCGGAACGCGCCGGATGAGGGGGCCTTCGCGGTTATCACCCACATCAGCGTAAACCATACCCCTCACCCTCCGCTTCGCTCCTCCCTCTCCCTCAAGGGGAGAGGGAAAGGGCGATCGGCGAATGCCGGAATCACGGCAATGGGACCTTAAATATCAAACGCCTCGATGTTCTGAAACGCCGCCCGCAGGGCTTTCGACCATTCCCCCGACAGCATCTTGAAATAGGGATCATCCTGCCCGATGCGCTTGGTGTGTTCCAGCTTCAGGGTGTCGGTCTCATAGGTCAGCATGTCGATGGGCAGCCCCACGCTCAGGTTCGAGCGCAGGGTAGAATCAAACGACAGCAGAACCAGCTTCGCCGCATCGCCGAGTTTCATCGAGGTCTGCGCCACCCGGTCCAGGATGGGCTTGCCATACTTGTGCTCGCCGATCTGGAAGAACGGTGTATCAGAAGTCGCCTCAATGAAATTGCCCTCGGCATAGAGCTGGAACAGGCGCGGCCGCTCCTTGCCGATTTGCCCCGCGAAAATATAGCTCGAGGCAAACGCATCGCTGGTGGGCGACAGCGCCTCGCCCTCGATTTTCTTCACCTCGCGGATGGCGCGCCCCACAATCCGCACCGCCTGGAACATGGTCTTGGCAGTGAACAGATTTTCGTCGGCGGATTTGCCTTTTTTGGATTTTGTGCCCTCAGTGAGAAGGCTGACCACCGCCTGCGTCACGGCGAGATTGCCGGCGGTCAGCAGCACGAACAGGCATTCGCCGGGCTTCTGCCAGGTGTGGAGCTTCTTGAACTTGCCGACATTATCGACGCCCGCATTGGTGCGGGTATCGGCGGCCATCACCAGGCCTTCATCAAGCAGCATTCCAACGCAATAGGTCATCGATGATCCCAGCCGATTCTCTTTGTCCTATTGTTGCGCAATTTCGACATTGACTTCCACCCTCATTTCTTCGGTGCTTCCGCCCTTGCGGCTGCCCCTTATGGGGGTAATGCCGTGCGCGTCGATGCCGCCGGCCACCCGCACATAATGGTCCGTCGGGCACTTGCCGTTGGCCGGGTCGAAGCCCACCCAGCCCAGGTCCGGCAAAAGCGCCTCCGCCCAGGCATGGCTGGCCGTGGCCGATTCCCCGCCCTCAAGCGCCAGGTACCCCGTCACATAACGCGAAGGGATCCCCAGATGCCGCACCGCGCCGCTGAAAATATGGGCATGGTCCTGGCACACCCCTTGCCCCGCCGCAAAGGCTTCCGCCGCCGTGGTATCCGCGTCGGTCACCCCGATCCGGTAAGCCACCGCAGTCTGGATTTCCGTCATCAGGCCATGCAGCAGGTCCAGCTTGTCCCGGCCCTTCACATCGATTTTTTCGATCATCGCCAGAATGGCGGGGCTCGGCCGCGTTGCCGCGGTCTGCCGCAGGAACACCGCATCCGGCGCCGGGCACCGCAAGCCTTTCACGACGCCTGCCGCATCTTCCTCGTCCACCAGGCCTTCCGCCACGATGCTCATCGGGCCTTCGATATTTTGGATGGTCACGAGATGAATGCGGTTGCCGAAGCCGTCGAGATAGGTAAGCGCCCCTTCAATTCCCGGCGCCGTGATTTTCCAGTCGGCAATCTTCTGCGCCGCGAAATTCTGCGGCGTCAGATAGAGCCGCTGCACCGAATAGCTCAGCGGCGTTTCATAGGCGTAGAATGTTTCATGGCGGATGTGAATGCGCATCAGGTCACGG
>JAEUMI010000323.1 GCA_016792825.1 Hyphomicrobiales bacterium | reverse complement strand
AGCCTTCGTGCTCGGCGGACACGGCGACACCATGGTGCCGCTGGTGAAATATTCAACAGTCGCCGGAATTCCCGTGCCTGATCTGGTGGCCATGAAATGGACCACCCAGCAGCGCATTGATGAAATCGTCCAGCGCACCCGTGATGGCGGTGCCGAAATCGTCGGGCTCCTCAAAACCGGTTCCGCTTACTACGCACCAGCCTCCGCCGGCATCGCCATGGCCGAAAGCTACCTCAAAGATAAAAAGCGCGTATTGCCCTGTGCCGCCCATCTCACCGGCCAATACGGCGTGAACAACACCTATGTCGGCGTGCCTGTGGTGATCGGCGCCGGCGGGGTTGAGCGCATCGTCGAGATCAAGCTTGAAGGCGAGGAGAAGGCCGGATTCAAGAAATCGCTGGGGGCCGTTGAAGCCCTGATGGATGCCGCCAAGAAAATCGCTCCGGACCTCGCATAAGGCTAGCACAATGAACATTCACGAATACCAGGCCAAGGAAGTTTTGCGCGCCTTCGGCGTGCCAACCGGCAAGGGCGCCGCGGCTTTTACAGTTGATGAGGCGGTGAAAGCCGCGGAAAGTCAGCCCGGCCCAGTCTGGGTGGTGAAGGCCCAGATCCACGCCGGCGGGCGTGGCAAGGGCGGCGGCGTGAAGGTTGTAAAATCCGTGGCCGATGTGAAGACCGAAGCCGAACGTATGCTGGGCATGACTCTGGTGACCCATCAGACCGGGCCACAGGGCAAACTCGTCCAGCGCCTCTACATTGAAGAAGGCACCGCCATCGCCAGGGAGCTTTATCTCTCCTGTCTCGTGGACCGTGAAACCTCCACCGTTGCTTTTATCGCCTCCACTGAGGGCGGCGTGAACATCGAAGAGGTGGCGGCCAAGACCCCCGACAAGATCGCCACCATCCATGTGGATCCGGCCAGCGGCTATGCACCCTTCGTGGGCAGGCGGATTGCCGCGGCACTTAAGCTCGAAGGCGACCAGGTCAAGCAATGTGTGAAAATGGTGGGCCAGCTCTACAAGGCCTTCACCGAAAAGGACATGAGCCTTCTCGAAATCAATCCGCTGGTGATCACCAAAGAAGGCCAGCTTGTCTGTCTCGATGCCAAGATGAATTTCGACGACAACGCCCTTGACCGCCATCCCGACATCAAGGCCTACCGCGATTTGAGCGAGGAAGACCCCAAGGAAATCGAGGCCTCGAAATATGACCTCTCCTATGTGGCACTGGACGGTTCCATCGGCTGCATGGTGAATGGTGCAGGCCTCGCCATGGCCACCATGGACATCATCAAGCTCTACGGCATGGAGCCCGCCAACTTCCTCGATGTGGGAGGCGGGGCCACAAAGGAAAAAGTCACTGCCGCGTTCAAGATCATCACCGCTGATCCGCGCGTCAAAGGCATCCTCGTCAACATTTTCGGCGGCATCATGAAATGCGACATCATCGCCGAAGGCGTGATCGCCGCCGTAAAGGAAGTGGGCCTGCAGGTTCCCCTAGTGGTGCGCCTCGAAGGCACCAATGTCGATCTCGGCAAGAAGATCATCAAGGACTCAGCTCTCAATGTCATTTCTGCCGACGACCTTGACGATGCCGCCAAGAAGATTGTCAAAGCGGTAAAGGAAGCGGCCTGATGTCCATTTTAATCAATAAGAAAACCAAGGTCATCTGCCAGGGCATTACCGGCAACAACGGCACCTTCCATACGGAACAGGCTATTGCCTATGGCACCCAGATGGTGGCGGGCGTTACGCCGAGCAAAGGTGGCACCAAGCATATCGGTCTTCCCGTCTATGACACGGTAATGGAAGCCCGCGAGAGAACCGGCGCCGATGCTTCCGTGATCTATGTGCCGCCGCCCTTTGCGGCGGATGCCATTCTCGAAGCTATCGATGCGG
>JAEUMI010000302.1 GCA_016792825.1 Hyphomicrobiales bacterium | reverse complement strand
GCCAATGGGCCAGTCGCCCTTGAGATCGATGATGCCGTCATGCTCCAGGCTGATCTGCAGCTCGCGCTCCGAGCACAGCATGCCCTGGCTCTCCTGGCCACGGATCACGCCCTTTTCCAGCGTAATCCCGGTGCCCGGAATATATGCGCCCGGCAGCGCCATGATGCCCTTCATGCCACTCCGTGCATTGGGCGCGCCGCAGACCACTTGATAGATGCCCGTGTCCGTCTCGACCTTGCACAGCCGCAGCTTGTCCGCATTGGGATGCTTCACCGCTTCGATGACATAAGCCACCTTGAAGGGCGCCAGCAGCTTCGTCTTGTCCTCGACCTGCTCCACCTCAAGGCCAACGCCAATGAGCCCGTCCACGATCTGCTCAAGCGTCGCCGTGGTGTCGAGATAATCCTTCAGCCAGGACAGGGTGAATTTCATGGAGAAGCTTTCGTCTTAAGAAGCAACTGAATAACTTGGGTAATAAAAAAAGTTAGGAGAGCCAATACTGGAAGCATTCGTTTAAGAATGGAAATCCAAAGATCAACTTCTCTAAAGAATACGTAGTGGGTAGTGGTTTTCTGGCCAGAGCCTTGTGCAAACCGGACTGAATTCACGTCACCCAAATAATCTGTCCAAATCTCCAATTCCAACCGTTCTTTGCATTCAAGATGACCAAAGCCGTATAGTTGTAAGGAGCCAGATGTACTTACCAAAGTAGGCTTCTCATCAAAATTCAAAGTGGTGTCGCCCCAAAAGCCTTTTTTAACTCGCTTAACTGTCAGTTTGATGATCGATCCTTCAAGTGATATCTGCAAGTCAGAAGCGGCTCGTCGTCCAAAATTCATAACAACTAGCTTATGAAATTTTATGGAAGGGTAGTGCTTATCCTCCCTTGTCATATCTAATCTATAATATTGATTGTGCCAGAGGACCTTGGCTTTTCCAGCGATCCACTGAACAAATAGCGCAGCAACGACAGAAGAAAAAATTGTGGCGGAAACTCCTAACCAGAATGTTGGGTTCGAAAGATTGTCCATTAACATTTAGCTTAACCCTCCCGGCAGGGTCGGCACATTCAGGGCCTTGAATCCATAATGCCGGAGCCAGCGCAGGTCCGCCTCGAAGAAGGCACGCAAATCGGGAATGCCGTATTTCAGCATGGCGATGCGGTCGAGCCCCATGCCGAAGGCATAGCCCTGGTATTTATCCGGATCGAGGCCGCCGGCCTTGATCACATTGGGATGCACCATGCCGCTGCCGAGAATCTCCAGCCACGACGAGCCTTGGCCGATCTTCACCTGGCCGCCTTCCCAGGAGCAGTTGATGTCCACTTCCATGGAAGGCTCCGTGAAGGGAAAATGCGAAGCGCGAAACCGCATCTTCACATCGTCGACTTCAAAGAAGCTCTTGCAGAATTCCGCGAGAATCCATTTGAGATGGCCCATATGGGTCGTCTCGTCGATCACCAGGCCTTCGATCTGGTTGAACATCGGCGTATGGGTCATGTCGCTGTCGTTGCGGAAGGTGCGCCCCGGCGCGATGATGCGGATGGGCGGCTTCTGCGTCAGCATGGTGCGGATCTGCACCGGGCTCGTATGCGTGCGCAAAACCATGCGGCTGCCATCCGGCTTTTCGCTGAAATAAAACGTATCGTGCTCCTGCCGCGCCGGATGTTCGGCGGGAATATTGAGCGCCGTGAAATTGTGAAAATCATCTTCGATATGCGGGCCTTCCGCCACCGCAAATCCGAGATCGCCGAAAATCTGCACCACTTCTTCCCACACCTGGGAGACGGGATGCACCGTGCCGCGCGGCTCAGCGCGAGAAGGCAGGGTCACATCAATTTTTTCAGATGCCAAACGCTGCTCAAGCTGCGCTTCCTGCAGCACCGCCTTGCGCGCCGCAATCGCTTCCGTCACCTTGTCCTTCAAAACATTGAGCGCCGCACCCGCCGTCTTGCGCTCCTCCGGACCCATGGCGCCCAGGGATTTCATCTGCTCGGAGATCGAGCCCTTTTTGCCAAGCGTTGCCACGCGCAAAGCTTCGAGCGCCGCTTCATCGGAAGCGCTGGCCACCTGCTGCAGGATATCCTGTTCGAGACTCATGGGAATTTCGGTCCTTGAAACGGATTGGCCGGACCCCACAGTGCGTACACACTTAACGGCCCGGCCAAGGAATTCTAAAGTAAAACGGTGAGCGTTTGCTTATTGAGCAGCCTTGGCCTTCTCAACCAGCGCGGCAAAACCAGCGGGATCATGGATCGCAAGATCGGAAAGAACCTTGCGGTCAACCTCGATGCCAGCCTTGTCGAGCCCGTAAATAAATCGGCCATAGGTGAGGCCCAATTCGCGGGTGGCCGCATTGATCCGCTGGATCCACAGGGCGCGGAAATTGCGCTTCTTGGTCCTGCGGTCACGGTAAGCATATTGTCCGGCCTTTTCGACGGCCTGCACGGCAACTCGGAAAACATTTTTGCGGCGGCTGAAATAGCCCTTCGCCTGGCTCATGACTTTCTTGTGGGATTTGCGGGCGACAGTGCCGCCTTTTGAACGTGGCATGGGAGCTCTCCTTAACGGGCGTAGGGCATATGAATTTTGACCAGTCCGGTGTCACCGGGGGACAAAATCATGGTGCCGCGCTGGTTGCGGATCTGCTTGTTGGTGCGCTTGATCATGCCGTGGCGCTTGCCAGCTCCGGCGGCACGAACCTTGCCGGAAGCGGTCATTTTGAAGCGCTTTTTGGCCGAGGATTTCGTTTTCATCTTGGGCATTTGGCTTAAGTCCTTTCAAAGCGATAAGAAGCCGCCATGGCATGCCCTTTACATGGCCAGGCGGCTTAGTGGGGGGTGTTAAGCAGAAATTCGGGGGCGATGCAACCCATCGGATTGCACCCCCTTAAGGCCTATTTCGGCGCGATAATCATCACGATCTGGCGGCCTTCAAAGCGCGCGTCGGATTCAACCTTGGCGATTTCAGCCAGATCGGCCTTCACCCGGTTCAAAAGCCGGTGGCCTAGCTCCTGGTGGGCCATTTCGCGGCCCCGGAAACGCAGCGTCACCTTGACCTTGTCGCCCTCTTCGAAGAACCGCCTGATGGCCTTCATCTTGACCTCGTAGTCGTGGTCATCGATCATCGGGCGCATCTTGATCTCCTTGATCTCAATGACCTTTTGCTTCTTGCGGGCCTCGGCGGCCCTTTTCTGTTCCTGGAATTTGAATTTGCCGTAATCGAGGATCTTGGCAACCGGGGGAACCGCGTCCGGCGAGATTTCGACCAGATCGAGATTGGCTTCCTCGGCCATGGCAAGCGCCTGGCGGGTGGGCACAACGCCGACATTCTGTCCGTCGGCTCCGATGAGGCGCACTTCGCGCGCATCAATGCGGTGGTTAATCTTGTTACCTTCTTCTTTTTGCGGGGGGGCGGCACCGCGTACAATCGTTGGCCTCCGGGGGGGTATACTCAAGCTCTATGCTTCTCCATGTTAAGGCCGTATCGATTCCGCGATGGGCCGGTTAAGAACCCCGCTATAGACCTTGAAGCGGGCCTGCCGTCAAGGAGGGCTGAAAGGATTGGATAATTTAGATGGCGGGTGTGGATTTTGAGCAAGGCCCGGGCGGCGTAAAACTGGCCTTTCTGCAGGATGGCGCCGCCGATGATCTGGGCCGCTGCGGCTTCTTCTGGCTGGGCGGTTTCATGTCGGACATGCTGGGCAGCAAGGCCGAGGCGCTCGCCGCCCTTGCCCG
>JAEUMI010000290.1 GCA_016792825.1 Hyphomicrobiales bacterium | reverse complement strand
CCGGCAGTGATCCCTGTCGGCATGACGCCGGCAGCCAGAACATAGGCTGAGCCGTCCTCAAGGGTTACAGTCTTTGTGGCCTCGTCAAACGCCTTGACCGTGCCCTGGATCTGGCCGGCATAGGCGGTTCCAACCATCGCGGCGGAAGCAATAAGCAATGCAACAAACTTATTCATTTCACATTTCCTTCGTTTTGACGCCCGTACGCCGAAAACGGGCAATTTGAATTCCCGGGCGGATCAATGTCCAGTCCGGCGTCCGCCCGCGAAACACGCGCGGACACCTCCTAGGTAGGCAAAGCCGCTGCGCCGGAACACTTAAGAATACTTAATTTTCATCGGCACATTTTTGCCGGATTTCATGGCGCGGCGAGGGGCGAATCAGGCCCAGAAAATGTCTTCTCGCTGGAATTTTTTCCATGACTTGCCGATTGCCTTGTCGGCACCTTCGGCCTCGCGGGCATACCAGCCCCGGATGAATTCCAGGATCCGGTCCGCCTCTGGGCCCATCTCGTCCCTGAGCTCTTTCAAGTAGACCCTGGCAACGACAATATCATTGCGCAGGCCGAGAAGATCCTGCAGGTCGGCCAGCCGTTTCGCGTAAGCTCGCCTGCTCTTGGCGCTGCCAAACAAACCGGCAAAAAAATCCACGCCATAGCGCAGGTTCTTGAGGGCGATGCGCAATTTGTGCCGGCCTTGGTCAGAAACGCCGGCGGCCTTCTCGCGCTTCAACACGCGCGACCTAAGCCGGTTAAGCTCCGCCCTGAACAATTTCCGCGCAGCCGCTTTGGATATTTTTGGGCCGCTGCTTCCCGGAGTCTCTCGCCAGCCGCGGCGTGCCAGGACGCCTTGCACCTTCAGCACGAATTCTGTCCCGGCAGGGCCATCCAGTTGGGCCCGCGCCGCAGCGTAAGCCGCAACCCGCCGCTTATCGAGCATGGCGCGCAACGCATCGCGGCTTTCAGGACAATCCATGCTTGCCAGGGCACCCTGCAGCAGTGACAGGCGAAGGGCATCCGCGTTCCGCGCCGGACCAAATGCTGTTGCCAGTTTGCCGGCATCGTCACGCAGTTCGCCAAATCCGGCGCCGGGCGCGGCGCGGTTGAGAATGGCCAGGCCGCAGCGCATGCGGCGCAGCGCGATCCGCATCTGATGAATGGATTCAGGCTCGTCGCTTTCCCGCAAACCGGCCCAATTCGCCACGAAGTGAGCCAGCGTATTGGAAAGGATGGCTGTCACTGCGTCGTCGAACGTCGCGAGGGATTTTGATTTCAGTGGCACGGCCTTGGCCAGCGCGGGCTTTTCCGCAAGCAGGGTGCGGAATCCCTTTTCCGCCTTGCTGACGAAATCGAGGCGCAAGGCAAAGTCTTTCGAGAGCCTCATCGCCAGGTCGAGAAGGTCTGCCTTGCACCCAGACACCAGTTCAAGTTCGACTTCGGCCAATGGCAAACGCTGCTTTCCAGCGGTAACAGAGCCCTGGTCCACTGCAACCTCGACAACCGAACTGCCTGATGGAACGAGGCCGCTCAGCCGCTTGAACTCCATTTTGAATTTTGCCGCGAGGGGCTGGTCCCCGATGGTCCGTTCCAGGAGCCTTTTGGTGGCTTTGTCAAACAGGGCGAGATCAGGCTTCTGGCCTGAACAAATGACTTCAACTTCCTTGCGGTGAAAGGGCCCGTCGCTGGCCGCCCCCGGACCCTTCATCCCCAACACGGGCTCGTCATCGCCGGACTTGCGGATCCGCAGGATGATGCCTTTCTTCCGCAAGCCATGCGAAGGTGTGTCGAAATACGTGGCCTTCAGGGTTTCGGTCTGCAGGTCAGTTGCGGCATTGAGCAGTGGAGCATCCAGGAGGAGCGCCAATCCGGCAGCATCGGTACGAAACTTGATTTCGATTTCCTGACCCTCGAGCTTGGAGGCACCCCCGTTGGGGCTCGGGCCGCCAGCCGCTGATCCAGACATCTCACACCCACCCTTACACCTGCATACCTGCCGCAAACACCGGAAGGAGTAACCGATTATTATTGATTTAGGCAGACGAATCAACGCCAGTTGAATTCTGAGTCGCTTGAATCGGAAGAATGCGATGCACCAGATTGCTGCTCTGCCATTTTATGACAACCCGGGTGGTGGTGTGGACGTCTGCCTCGTGACCGCCAGGGGCAGCGGGCGCTGGATCATCCCAAAAGGCAATCCCATCCGCGGCCTCGCCCCCCATGAGGTTGCAGCCCGCGAAGCCTTCGAGGAGGCGGGGCTTGTTGGCCATGTGGGCAAGTGCTGTATCGGAACTTTCAAATTCGAGCGGAGCCGGAACGGGCGCGACGCCACCTGCCGGGTCGATGTCTATGCCCTCAGGGTTGAACGGCAGATGCAGACCTGGACGGAAATGCATGAAAGATCGGTGCTGCGCTGCAATGTAAAAACCGCGCTCTCGCTTGTCAGCGTGCCAAACCTCGCCACCCTGATCAACCGCTACGCCATGGCCCACGTTTAGGGGAAGGCTACTTCATCGCCTTGGCAATGCTCTCCAGCCGGGCCGAGGCGCTTTCCAGTCTTGCGGCGAATTTTGCTTCCAGGTCCTTGGTCTGCGCCTGGGCCAGGTTCCGCGATTCACGCAGGCCCTTGATCTGGTCTTCCAGCGCCTCGATCTTGCGGATCGCTTCCGACAGCCGGTCCGCCACCATCAGCCCGCTCATCACCAGCAGGCGGATATCGCCGATCGATCCGACGCTCTGCTTGATCCGCACGATCTCCGCATCGAGCAGCGAGGCAAGCTCGCGCAAATGGTCTTCCTCACCATCGGGGCACTGCATCGTATAAGGACGATCAGCAACCGAGACGACAACATTGGCCATTCCTCAGCCCCCACTGTTGCTGTGCAGCACAGCGCGAATGCGTGACATGGCCGCGTCGATTTTTCCGACAGCCGATTTGTTGGTGGTGACGAGTTCCGTGGCCTTGTTGCGCACGAGATCGAGTTCCGAGGCAATCTTCGCGCGGTCGCCGCGCAGCGCCTCGGCCTCGCTGGCAATCGCCTGCTTCTTGGCCAGCGCCCCTTCGAATGTTTTCAACGCCGCGTCGAAACGATCAAAGGCATCGTTTAGTTTTTGTGTATCAACCATGTCCGTCCCTAGATCACGTTTCGCCTCAGGACAACAGCCTGAAGCCATAAACATAACCGCCACCTGTTTTCCGGCGCGTGATCGGACACTAATACTGGTCTCACGCTGCCCAACCACACGCTGGCAAATCAACTAATTTGCCGCCTTTGCCAATATGTTACGTAAACAAACGCACTTCAATAGCTTAATTTGCCGCGATAAGCCGCTGGAAAAGTGCGGTTGACAGGGCGGGAACTGCTGTTAATCAGAAGCCCGATTGCGGCAAGGATTTCCCCGACAATGACTGTTCCCTCCCTCGACATGCAGAAAACCATGGCCAATGCCATCCGCGCGCTGAGCATGGACGCCGTCCAGAAGGCAAACTCCGGCCATCCCGGCCTGCCCATGGGTGCGGCGGATTTTGCCACGGTCCTGTTCACCCAGTTCCTCAATTTTGACGCCAGCGATCCCCATTGGCCGGACCGCGACCGCTTCATACTCTCCGCCGGCCACGGCTCCATGTTATTGTATTCACTGCTGTTTCTGACGGGCTACAAGGACATGACCCTGGAGCAGCTCAAGAACTTCCGGCAGTTGGGTTCCATTACCGCGGGCCACCCGGAATATGGCCATGCCGAGGGCATTGAAACCACCACCGGCCCCCTGGGCCAGGGCCTTGCCAATGCCGTGGGCTTTGCCATTGCCGAACGCCACCTGGCGGCCCGCTTCGGCAACGACCTCGTCAATCACAAGACCTATGTGCTGGCAGGCGACGGCTGCCTGATGGAAGGCATTTCCCAGGAAGCCATTACCCTGGCGGGCCACCTCAAGCTCAGCCACCTCATCGTGCTCTGGGATGACAATGGCATCTCGATCGATGGCAAGGTGAGCATGTCCGATTCGACCGATCAGCTCGCCCGATTCGCCTCCGCCAACTGGAATGTGAGCCGCGTCGACGGCCACAACCCTTCGGAAGTGGCAGCGGCCCTTCAGGCCGCGCAAAATTCCGACAAGCCCACCATGATCGCCTGCAAAACCATCATCGGTTTTGGCGCACCAACCAAGCAGGGCACATCCGCGACCCATGGTTCGCCGCTGGGTGCTGAAGAAATCGCCGGCGCCCGCAAGGCTCTCGGCTGGGACTACGGCCCCTTCGTCGTGCCCGATGAAATCCTCAATGCCTGGCGCGCCGTTGGCTCACGCGGCACTTCGCTGCGCAAGGATTGGGAACAGCGCCTTGCAGCCTCATCGCACAAGGCTGAGTTCAACCGCATCACCTCCGGCGCCCTGCCCGCGAATTTCGATGAGGTCGTTGCCGCCTATAAAAAGGAACTGGCCAAAAATCCGCCATGGATCGCCACCCGCAATTCCTCGCAGAATGCCCTTGATGTGATCAATGCCGCCGTTCCCGAAACCATCGGTGGCTCGGCCGATCTCACCGGATCCAACAATACAAAATCCAAGGACATGAAGGCCCTGACTGCCACCGACTATGGCGCGCGCTACGTCTATTATGGCATTCGCGAACATGGCATGGCCGCCGCCATGAACGGCATGGCGCTGCACGGCGGCGTCATCCCCTATGGCGGCACCTTCTTGACCTTCACCGATTACTGCCGTCCCAGCATTCGCCTCTCCGCCCTCATGGGCAAGCGCGTGATCTATGTGATGACCCACGACTCCATCGGCCTTGGTGAAGATGGCCCCACCCATCAGCCCGTCGAACATCTCGCCGCGCTGCGTGTCATCCCAAATCTTCTGACTTTCCGCCCCTGCGATGCGGTTGAAACGCTGGAGTGCTGGCAACTCGCACTGCAAACCGCCGCAAGCCCCAGCGTGCTGGCCCTCACCCGGCAGAAACTGAAGCCTGCCCGCCTCGCTTATTCGGCCAAGAATCTCTGTGCACTGGGCGCCTATGAAATCGCCCCATCTGCCAAAAAATCGAAAGTCGTGATTTTTGCGTCGGGCTCCGAAGTTGAAATCGCCTTGGAAGCCAAGGCAACCCTCGATAAGGCCGGAACGCCGGCGCGCGTTGTCTCCGTGCCTTCGATGGAACTCTTCGAGAAACAGTCAAAGGCCTATCGCAAGGAACTCTTGGGCAAGGAAAAAATCCGCATCGCCATCGAAGCCGGCGTGGCCCAGGGCTGGAACCGCTTCATCGGCGATGACGGCGTTTTCATCGGCATGAAGGGCTATGGCGCCTCGGCTCCGGCTGAAGCCCTCTACAAGCACTTCGGCATCACCGCTAAAGCCATCGTCAAAGCCGCAAGGAAGTAAGGCCCCATGCCTGCCTTCCGCACCCTCGATGACGTTGATGTCGCCGGCAAGCGTGTCGTCATCCGCCTTGACCTCAATGTACCCATTGAAAACGGCAAGGTGACGGACGCAACACGCATCGAGCGTGTCGTGCCGACGCTACGCGAGCTTCTCGACAAGAACGCCGCCGTCATCGTCCTGGCGCATTTCGATAGGCCGAAGGGCAAGGTCGTGCCGGAAATGTCGTTGAAGCCCGTGGCCCCTGCCCTTGAGGCCAGCCTCGGCCGCCCGGTTAAATTTGTCTTCACCGATTGGCAGTCAGCAACCGCGGTTTCCGTAAAACCGGGTGAATGCGTGCTGATGGAAAACACTCGCTATCACGCCGGCGAAGAAAAGAACGACGCGGGCTTTGCCAAAATGCTGGCCGGCCTCGGCGACATCTTCGTGAACGACGCCTTCTCCGCCGCCCACCGCGCCCATAGTTCGACAGAGGGCGTCGCCCATCTCCTCCCGGCCTATGCCGGCCGCGCCATGGAAGCCGAACTCCGCGCCCTTGAACAGGCATTGGAAAAGCCCAAGCGTCCCCTCGTCGCCGTCGTGGGCGGCGCCAAGGTTTCAAGCAAGCTCGAGCTCCTCGGCAATCTCTCAGGCCTCGCCAACACCATCGTCATCGGCGGCGGCATGGCCAACACCTTTCTCGCTGCGCAGGGTTACCCCGTAGGTAAATCCCTCTGCGAGCATGACTTGCTGCCCACCGCCAGGGAAATCATCGCCACCGCAAAGTCAAAAGGCTGCACCCTGCTCCTGCCCACCGATGTCGTCGTCGCCCGAGAGTTCAAGGCCAATTCGCCCAGCCGCAATATCAGCATTGCCGATGTGGCTGCCGATGACATGATCCTAGATGCCGGCCCCGACACTGTATCCCGCATCAATGCCGCCTTCGATGCCGCCAAAACCATAGTCTGGAACGGCCCGCTCGGCGCCTTTGAGCTCACGCCATTTGACCGCGCAACCGTTGCCTGCGCCAAACACGTGGCCAGCCTTACCCGATCTGGCCGCCTGGCCTCGATTGCTGGCGGCGGCGATACGGTTTCCGCCCTCAATCATGCGGGCGTGGCCGATGACTTCACTTATATTTCAACAGCCGGCGGCGCATTCCTCGAATGGCTCGAAGGAAAGCCCCTGCCCGGCGTCAAGGCTCTGGAGAGGACATGACCATGACCAACAAGCTAGCAGACATCGCCCAACGCATGGTGGCCGCGGGCAAGGGCATTCTTGCCGCCGATGAAAGCACCGGTTCCATCGCCAAGCGCTTGGAGTCAATCAACACGCCCTCAACGCCCGATACGCGCCGCGATTACCGCGAAATGCTCTTTGGCGCCACCGAGGCGATGAAGGCCAACATCTCCGGCGTCATCCTCTTTGATGAAACGCTCCGCCAGAAAGCCCGCAACGGCACGCCGCTGGTTGATATGATCAAGTCCACCGGCGCCGTGCCCGGCATCAAGCTGGATACCGGCGCAAAGCCGCTTGCCCTCTCGCCCGGCGAAACCGTCACCGAAGGCCTCGATGGCCTCGCCGCCCGCGTTGAGGAATACGCCAAACTCGGCGCTGAATTCGCCAAATGGCGCGCCGTGATCGATATCGGCAAAGGCATTCCAACCCATAACGCCATCCACGCCAACGCCCATGCGCTTGCCCGCTACGCCGCCATCTGCCAGGCCGGCGGCATCGTGCCCATGGTTGAGCCCGAGGTCCTGATGGACGGCGACCATGACATCGACACCTGCATGCGCGTCACCGAATGGGCCCTCAAGGAGCAATTCCAGGAACTGTACTATGCCGGCGTCAAGCTCGAAGGCATTATCCTGAAGCCCAACATGGTTATTTCCGGCAAGAAGTGCCCGACACAGGCAAGCCAGGAAGAAGTGGCCGAGAAAACCCTCATCGTCCTGAAGCGCTGCGTGCCCGTGGCGGTGCCCGGCATTGCCTTCCTCTCCGGCGGCCAGTCCAGCAAGGATGCAACAGCGCACCTGAGCCTGATGAACGCCGCGGGCCCCTTGCCCTGGAAACTCACCTTCTCCTATGGCCGCGCCCTCCAGGCCGATGCGTTGAAAGCCTGGGCCGGCAAGGATGCCAATATCGAAGCGGCCCGCGCCGCCTTCTCGCACCGCGCCAGGATGAATGCCCTCGCCTCCGTCGGCAAATGGTCGAAGGCGCTGGAAAAGTAGCTCCAGTTCCCATGGCAAAGCCCCGCCTCTTCCTTGTGGCTCCGCTTGACCTGAGCGCCGAGCAGATTCTGGCCTGCGCCACCGCGGCCTGTGCCACAGGTGATGTGGCCAGCATTGTTGTTCCACTTGCAGCGCTGAACGCCGTGACAGCAAAGCTTCAAAGCCTGGGCCTTGCCGTTCTCGCTAATGGGGTCACCGAAGCAAAATGTGATGGCGTGCATCTCAACGGGCTTGTCGATGATGTGGCCCTTGCCCGCCGCACTCTTGGCAAGGACATGATCGTCGGCGCCTTTTGCGCCGCTTCGCGCCATGCCGCCATGCAGGCAGCAGAAGATGGCGCCGACTACATCGCCCTTTCGCAGAATACCTATACGCCGAGCGAACCCATCATCGGCTGGTGGGCCGACCTTTTCGAAATACCCTGTGTGGCGTTCGACCCCGTGGAACTGGACGAGCTCGACATATTGCTGCCGCAGAAACCGGACTTTATCCGTCCCGCGGACGCCATGTGGACTTCCCCCCGCGAGGCCCAACATATTGTGTCCGGGCTTATGCAACGGATGGCCTGATGAGATATGCGCTTTCACTGATCCTCCTGCTCGCGGCGGGTACGCCGGCGCTGGCCGCGGCAACCTTTGAGGAAGCCGTCGCTCTCTTTGAGGACAAGGAGTTCAAATCCGCCCGCGAAATCGCAGAACCTCTGGCCAAGGGCGGCGATGCCCGCGCCATGGCCATGATGGGTGCGCTCTACCAGTTGGGGAATGGCGTGAAGCCTGATCTTGAGAAGGCTGTTTCCTGGTACACCAGGGCCGCTGAGAAAAATCATCCCGGCGCGCAGTTCTCGCTCGCCATGCTTTACCTTGACGGTTCGCTCGGCAATCCCGATGCCGACAAGGGCGCCCTGTGGCTGGAGAAAGCCGCCACCGGCGGCAATCCGCAAGCCCAGTATAATCTCGGCCTGCTCTACACGGGTGTCTACGGCACGCCGCCTGAATGGCCGAAAGCCGCCGAGTGGTTCAGGAAATCCGCCGATCAGGGTTTCGCCGAAGCGCAATATAATTTGGGCCTCCTCTATCTGGACGGCAATGGCGTCGAGCGCAGCCATGTCAACGCCGCCACCTGGTTTTCCAGGGCCGCCGTGCAGGGCATGCCGGAAGCCGCCATGGATTACGGCGTGCTGGTGTTCCGTGGCGAAGGCGTGCAGCGCAACGAAGCCGTCGGTGCAAAGTGGATGCTGGTTGCCGCCCGGCGCGGAAACATCGTGGCGCAAAACCGCATCGCAAAACTTTTTGCAACCGGCCACGGTGTGGCCCTTGATCCCATCGAAGCGATGAAATGGAATTTCCTTGCAAGCAAAGGCGGCCGCACCGACCCCTGGCTTGATGATTTTGCCGCCAAGCAGCCCGAAGCCCAGCGCAAAGACGCCGAAACCCGCGCCGCCGCCTTCAAGCCGGAAGCAGCCAATAGCGGAAGCTAGACTCAACCGCTTGCTTACCTCGGAGGTAATTGCGCGCTAGCATGGCAGGCTCTACGTAGCCTCCATGGACGCACCGATGACAAAGCAAAAGCAAGGCGCCGATGGCAAGTTCAGCCATCTGCTCAGGCATTGGCGCCAGCGGCGCAGGCTGAGCCAGCTCGAACTGGCAGGCGAGGCAAATGTTTCGGCCAGGCATTTGAGCTTCCTTGAATCCGGCCGTTCGCAGCCCAGCCGCGATATGGTGCAACTGCTTGGAAACGCGCTCGATCTTCCGCTTGGGGAACGCAATGTCCTGCACCTTGCTGCCGGCTTTGTTCCTCCCTATGGCACCCCGGAACAGGCCGCTGAAGATATCCCTCATGTGCGCCAGGCGCTCGACTTCATGCTTCGCCAGCAGGAACCCTTTCCCGCCATTGTCATCGATGGCCACTGGGATATCCGGCTGCGCAATGATGCGACCAAGCGCATGTTTTCTGTTTTCCGCCAGTCCTACGAAGTGGAGCCCGCCATCGCCGACAACGCGATGCACACCGTGTTCCATCCCAAGGCTTTGCGCCAGTTCATCGTCAACTGGGAAGAGTTCGCCGGCGGGATGATCCAGATTCTTCACCGCGAGGTAGCCCAGGGGAGCCGGATGTCGGCCCAGCTCCTGGACGAGATCATGGCCTATCCCGGCCTGTCCGCTTTCGCAAAGCCCGCAAGGGCGCCTGAGAC
>JAEUMI010000259.1 GCA_016792825.1 Hyphomicrobiales bacterium | reverse complement strand
GCTCGTCCTGCAGCTTGTCTATCCGGAGAAAGCCGACATCGCTGCCGGTCGAATCTCAATTCTGACGCCAATCGGCACGGCGCTTATCGGGCTGTCCATCGGCCAGACCATGACCTGGGTCGACCGGGACGGCCAGTCGCGCCAACTCAGGATCGTTGCTGTGACAGGCCATTATTGAACGGCCGGTTTTCTGCCATCCCGGCTTGCTCGGGGTGGCTAAACCTGAAAAAGAGAACCCGGGATTAGCTCTGCGACTAAGGCGCGAGCCCATAGCAGCGCCCCGTTCACACCGATTAAAAAAATCAGCTAAATTTAGAATCATCAATTGTGCGCGATGCAGATAAGCTGCGTCTCGGCGCTCGACAGGCCCACATCAAAATACATGCAGCTGTACGGCCCGCCGTCATCGGTCTCGCGGCCTTTCTCGCGGAAATGGCGGCAGGTGGGGCAGGTGCCAAAGCTCGGCTGTTCGCGGCGCTTAAGGTCCGTTTCTAGCAGATCGGCCAACCCTTTCGCCAGCCTCCGCCGGTTTTTTCCGCTCAAATCATCAAGCGATTTGGAAAATTCCGCCAGTGGATCGTTCTTTAACGCTTCGCCGCCCTTGGGCGTCAGGCTGAGATTGATCGAGCGGCCTTCATTTTCGCGCGGGCCCTTGGCGATAAAGCCTTTGCGCTCCAGCGCCTTGATGGTTTGCGAAACCGTTCCCTTGGTGGAGCCGAGAAAACGCGTGAGGGCGATAGGCGAATTGGAAAAGCGGTTGGCCCGCGAGAGATAGCGCAGTGCTTCCCACTGTGCTGGGTTCAGGCCGCCCTCATGCTCCCCCGCCCGCATGAGCCTGGCCAGCCGTTCAAGCGGGGCCAGGATTTCGGCAGTTTCGATTTTCTCCTTTGCCATGCGCTTGCCTATTCCTGGAGATAGAGCCTGAAACCCTGATGGTTGGCCTTGAAGCCAAGTGACTCATAAAACCGATGGGCGTCAAGCCGCTTCTTGTCCATGAAGAGCTGAACCAGCCCGCAGCCCCGGTCACGGCAGGTGACAATGGCCCACTGCAACATCTGCTTTCCAAGGCCCTTGCCCCGCAGGTGGCGCGCGATGCGCACGCCTTCGATCTGGCAGCGTTCCATGCCATTGCGCGAAAGGCCGGGAATGAAGGTGAGCTGCAGGCAGCCTACCGTCACGCCGCCCAGTTGGGCAACAGCGAGGTATTGGTTGCTGTCCCTGCTGATTCCGTCAAAGGCGGTCAAATGCCGGGAAGTGACGCTGGCTTCTTTGAGTTTTCGCAGATCATCATCCGCCAACAGGGCGAGAATTGTCCCAACATGTTCCCGCGCAGCCCGGCGGATAAGAAATTCCGTACTCAATGCGCCTCATCCCAGTTCATCGCGGCCCGCGCATCGACCTGCAGCGGCACGGTGAGTTTCACCGCCGGCTCCGGTGCCTTTTCCATGACATGCTTCACGACTTTCATCGTCGCCTCGATTTCCTCGTCGCGGGTTTCGAAAATCAATTCGTCATGCACCTGCAGCAGCATCTTGGCCGAAAGCTTCACCGCATCCAGGGCCTCCTGCATGCGGATCATGGCGCGGCGGATGATGTCGGCCGCCGCCCCCTGGATGGGCGCGTTGATCGCCGCCCGTTCCATGAAGGCGCGCTCCGAGGCATTGGGCGAATTGATCCGGGCGAAGTGGCAGCGTCTGCCGAAAATGGTTTCCACATAGCCCTTGTCGCGGGCAAATTTCTTGGTTTCATCCATGTAGGTTTTGATGCCGGGGAAGCGGTTGAAATAAGTCTTGATGTAATCTCCCGCTTCCTCGCGGCTGATGGACAACTGGTTGGCAAGGCCGAAAGCCGAAATCCCGTAGATGATTCCGAAATTGATCGCCTTGGCGCGCCTCCGCACCGCACTGTCCATGCCGGCAATCGGCACGCCAAACATTTCGCTCGCCGTCATCGCGTGAATATCAAGCCCGTCGGCGAAGGCTTTCTTGAGCTGCGGAATATCGGCCACATGGGCCAGCACGCGAAGCTCGATCTGGCTGTAGTCAGCGCTGATCAGCTTGGTGCCTGGCGGTGCGATGAATGCGGTGCGGATGCGGCGGCCTTCATCGGTGCGCACCGGAATGTTCTGCAAATTAGGATCGGATGAAGAGAGCCGCCCCGTAGAGGTCGCCGCCATGGCATAGCTGGTGTGCACCCGCCCCGTGGTGGGATTGATGTAATTGGGAAGCGCATCCGTGTAGGTGGAACGCAGCTTGGCAAGCTGCCGCCAATCCACCACGCGGCGTGCAAGCTCAATGCCCTGCGCCGCCAGGTCTTCCAGCGCGTCGGAATCCGTGCTCCATGCCCCCGTCGCCGTCTTGCGCCCGCCAGGCAATGCCATTTTCCCAAACAGGATATCGCCCAACTGCTTGGGCGAACCGATGTTGAAGCGTTCGCCGGCGAGTTCATGGATCTGCGCCTCGATCTTGCCCTGGCCATTGGCAAACTCGTTGGAGAGCTTGGCCAGCACATTGCGGTCCACCAAAATGCCCACATGCTCCATCGCTTCCAGAACCGGAATGAGCGGCCGCTCCAGCGTTTCATAAACCGTGACCTTGCGCTTCCTGAGCAGGCGCGGCTTGAGCAGCTTCCAGAGACGCAGCGTCACATCGGCATCCTCCGCCGCATAGGCTGTGGCCTTGTCGAGCGGCACCTGCGCGAACGAGATCATGGATTTGCCGGAGCCCGCCACCTCCTTGAAGCTGATCGGCTTGTGGCCCAGGTGCTTCACCGACATTTCATCCATGCCATGGCCGTTCTCGCCCGACTCGATGGCGTAAGACAGCAGCATGGTGTCGTCGATGGGGCGGATATCCGTGCCGTAGCGCCGCAAAACCTGCAGGTCATACTTCAGGTTCTGGCCGATTTTCAAAACGCCGGGATTTTCCAGCAGTGGCTTGAGATGTGCGATCGCCTCTTGCAAAGGGATCTGTCCGGCGATTTTTTCCGAACCGAACAGCCCGCCGCCCTCGCCCACATGGGCCAGCGGAATGTAGCAGGCCTTGCCCGGCGCTGTAGATAGCGAAACACCGACCAGCCCTGCCTGCATGGAATCGAGCGAATCCGTTTCCGTATCGACCGCCACCGCCCCAAGTTCCGTCGCCTCGGCAATCCAGCGGTCCAGGTCCTTCAGACTGCTGACAGTCTCGTAATTCGCGTGCACAAAGGGAATGGCGAGCAAGCTTTTCTCAAAATCCTCGTCCGCTTCAACCACCTTTTTCTCATCATGCCTGCGCTCGACGCGGGCATCTCCGTCTGGCACTTCGCTTGGCGAAGATGACCGGGTCGAAGCCCGGTCATGATGAGGAGTGGGGGGCTGTACGTCTTGCCCCTCAGGTGGCCAGAACTTTATCTCGATAGATGCCGGCTCTATCGCGGAACTGTCCGCATCCAGTTCACCGGAAATCTTCTTGGTGAAACTCGTGAACTCCAAAGCCTTCAGGAAACCGATGAGGTCGGAAGCCCGTGGCGTATCCACCGCGAAAGAACCCACATCATGGTCCACCGGCACCTTGTCATCGAGCGTGACCAGCCGCTTTGACAGCCGCGCCTGTTCGGCAAA